>DATIDB010000298.1:0-9789 GCA_035456545.1 Alphaproteobacteria bacterium
GGGCGAAACCTGTGTCATGGCGAGGGCGGAAGAACCAAACGCGGCGAACGGCGCAAGCTTCGGATATAGGCCGTGCGGCCGAGCCTGTACAAGCCACTCTCATGAGACTTTAGAATGGAGCCTTGAGGATCATGGCCAGCATGGAGATGGATCTGGGCGGCTATCGAAACGCGGCCCAGCCGCCGCGCGGACGGGACAAGGTGGCGCTCGCGACGGTCGAGCGCGCCTGCCGCTACATCGAATCGCGCCGAGAGATCGGCGAGGGGGTGGTGACATTGAGCGATCTGGGGGCGCATTGCCGGATGAGCCCCTGGCACCTGCAGCGCCTCTTCAAGCAGGTGATGGGCGTGACGCCGCGCCAATATGCCGACGCCCATCGCGCGCAGCGGCTCAAGGAGGGATTGCAGCAGGGCGAGGGCGTCGCCGGCGCGACCTTCGAGGCCGGCTACGGCAGCTCGAGTCGCCTCTACGAGCGCGCGGCCGCCGAGCTCGGCATGACGCCCGCGACTTATGCCAAGGGCGGGATCGGCGCGGAGATCGGCTTCGCCATCGCCGCCTCGCCGCTCGGCCGGCTTCTGGCGGCGGCTACCCCCAAAGGGGTGTGCTTCGTCGGGCTCGGCGAGGACGACCGGACACTGGAATCGGAGCTGCGCGCGGAGTTCCCGAAAGCCAAGGCGATTCGCCGGGACGAGGGGCGTCTGGGCTCGGCCGTGGCGACCATCCTCGCCTATCTGGACGGCGCCCTGCCGAATGTCGAGCTGCCGCTCGACATCCGGGCGACCGCCTTCCAACGGGCGGTCTGGGAGGAGCTGCGCCGCATCCCCTACGGCGAGACCCGCTCCTATGGCGAAATCGCCGAGGCCCTGGGCGCGCCCCGGGCGGTTCGGGCGGTCGGCCGGGCCTGCGCGACCAACCCGGTTGCCCTGATTGTTCCCTGCCACAGGGTCGTCCGGGAGGATGGAAGCCTCTCCGGTTACCGCTGGGGACTAGCCCGAAAGCAGGCCCTCCTCGAGCGGGAGGGCGACCGCTAACGGCATCCTTGCTCAGGACGGCGGGAGGGACATACTAGGGGCATGCCCCACCCTGCCGACGATTCGCAAATCCGACTGTCTCTCTCCGGCCGGAATGTGGCTCTGGCGTTGCGCCCGAGCCGGCGCGCCAAGCGGATCATCCTGCGAATCGACCCGGTTGGTATGGTCACTCTGGTCGTCCCCCGGCGCACGAGCCGCGACGAGGCGGTGGCCTTCGCCCGCTCAAAGGCCGAGTGGCTGAACGACCGCCTCGCCGCCTTGCCCCAGCCGGTGCCGTTCCGCGACGGAGCCGAGCTGCCTCTCCTGGGGCGCACCCATCGCATCCGCCACGATCCCTTTTCGCATGGCGTGCGGCTTTGCCGGAGCGAGATCGTCGTCGCCGGCGAGGGCGGGCACCTTCCGCGCCGAGTCGCGGATTTCCTCCGGCGCGAGGCGCGGCGCGAATGCGCCGACCGCGCGCAGCGATTCGCCCGGCGGTTGGGGCGCCAGGTGGGGCGCGTCTCGGTCCGCGATCCCAAGAGTCGCTGGGGAAGCTGCTCCCATAAGGGCCATCTCTCCTTTTCCTGGCGGCTGATCCTGGCTCCGGAATGGGTCCTGGACTATGTGATCGCCCATGAGGTCGCTCATCTCGTCGAGATGAACCACGGCCCGCGCTTCTGGCGGCTGGTCGACCGCCTCTATCCGGACAGCGTGCGCCCGCGCGAATGGCTGCGCCGGCATGGCACGCGGCTGCACCGGTACGGTTAGATTACGTCCTCGGACAGATACGAAATTTCATTACGGTTGAAATAGACACTCGCCTGCGCGACGCTGACGCGCATGGCGTGCGTATCGTCACCTTCCAGCGCGACCGCGACGACCCGGCGCCGGTGGCTCGCTTGTCTTGGCGGAGCGGCGATGGCCTCAGCCTTTGCGCCCGCTCGGCTCGGCCTTGCCGGCGAGAGCGAGGACCCCTCCCTGCCTGCCGCGCTGATGCCCGGCCTCTTCGGTTGGGGCGAGCGCGCGGTCGGCGCGCCGCAGCGTTATGTGCCGAAATCGCGCGTGCTCGACCGCGCCTTCGAAACGCAATCCGAGCCGCTGCTGTCGCTCGCGGCGAGCGCAGGGCAGGCCCGCTGGCTGAGGCTGATGGCCGAGCTGTCGACCCGGCCTGCCGAAGCGCGCATCGCCGGCGTCGATCGCTTCATCAACGGCTTCGCCTGGGTGGAGGACGATCGCCTCTATGGGCGCGCCGACCATTGGGCGACGCCCACCGAGTTCCTCGCCGCCGAGGCGGGCGATTGCGAGGACTTCGCCATCGCCAAATACGTCGCCCTCGCGCGGCTCGGCTTTTCCGAGGAGCGCCTGCGCATCGCGCTGGTGCACGACCGCCAGCGCAACCTCGAACATGCGCTCGCCATCGTCTATTGGGGCGGCGATGCGCTGGTCCTGGATTCGCTCGCCGAGCGGCCCGCCAGCCACTCCGCGGTCGCGCGCTACCGGCCGATCTGCTCCTTCAACAGAAGCCGACTTTGGGTGCACAGGCCGGCGTGAGGCCGCCTTGCCAAGGTTGCAATCAATGATTACACTGATTGCAGTGCAATCATTGATCGGCGCGGGAAATGGCCAGCATCACCATTCGCAAACTGGACGACCGCGTGAAGGCGAGGCTGCGCCTGCGCGCGGCCCGGCACGGACGCTCCATGGAGGAAGAGGCGCGGGAGATCCTGACCGCCGCGGCGTCGGAAAAGATCGAGCAGCCCCGCAACCTTGCGGAGGCAATTCATCGCCGTTTTGCACGATTGGGCGGCGTTGAGCTGGAGCTGCCGCCGCGAACCCCTGTTCGCAAACCGCCGGATTTCAGCGATTGATCGTCCTCGATACCAACGTCATATCCGAGTTGATGCGCCTGCGGCCCGAACGCCTCGTCTTCGATTGGGTCGCGCGACAATCTCCCGCCTCCCTTTACATCACCACGATTACTCAAGCGGAGATTCTATACGGTTTGGCCCGATTGCCTGCTGGGAAGCGCCGCGCCGAGATGGAGGCGCAATATCGCGCAACGCTGACAGAGGAATTCGGAGGGCGGGTCCTTTCCTTTGACCCGGCGGCTGCGGAGGCCTACGGCCCGATGATGGCGAGAATACAGCGTCAGGGCCGGCCGGCCGACACTCACGATGTCCAGATCGCGGCGATTGCGATGTCTCGGGGCGCTGCTGTCGCGACTCGAAACATGGCGGATTTCGCGAATTTGGGAATCGCTCTCATCGATCCCTGGACGGCACATTCAGCCTAAGTTTAGTCGAAATCCTCGGCGAGAGCGGCGCGCACCTCCTCGGGCATCACCGCCATATGCGCGTAGCTCGGATGCTTGAAGCCGACGACCACGCGCGTGCCGGGCGCGCGGAACTTGGCGATCTGATCGGGCGTAAAGGGGAAATGCACGAACTGCACCGATGAGGCCTTGCCCTCCGCCGTGGTGCGGTCGACATCCTGCTCGGGCGCGGCCACGACGGTCTCGCCGTCGAAATCCAGGAAGATCGTGTTCTCCACCCCGCCGAGGCGCGCGAGGAAATTCTTGCGGCGGATCGGATCGTCGATCTCGAACATGACGGTCGCGATCAGCTCCGATCCGTTCGGGATCAGCGGATTGTAGGCGGCGAGCTCGTCGGGGATCTGCTCGGGACCGGCCTTCTCGATATAGAGCATCTCCTGGATCTGCAGCCACATCGTCTCGCGGTTCTCGAAATAGAAGGTGGCGACGGGACCGACCTCGACGCGCCGCCGACGCTTCAGCTCCAGGACCCGCCGGCGCTCCTCCTTGCGGCGCGGCAGGTATTCCCGCATTGGCAGGATGTCCTTCTCCGTCAGCTTGCGGTTCGCTCTCATGCGGGCCGGCCCTCCGCCAGTCCATAGGCCTGGGCCATCAGCTCGATCGGATGGCCGATCCGCTCCATCGCCGGCGAGGGCGCGGCGCCGTCCAGCTCCGCCACCCCTTGCGCCAGATGCATCGCGGCCAGCGGGCATTCGGAGGCGAGATAGCGCTTGCCGCTCTTGGCGGCCTGTCGCATCACCGGCTTGCCGACCTTCATCGCCACCTCGAAATTCTCCTTCATCACGCCCCAGGAACCCCCGTGACCGGAGCATCGCTCCATGACGGCGAGATCGGCGCCGGGGATGAGGCGCAGCATCTCGGCGCCTTTCTGCCCCATATTCTGCGCGCGGGCGTGGCAGGCGATGTGCAGGGCGACGCCCCCGTCCAGGGGCCGCAAGCCGGGCGCGAGGCCCTCCTTGCGGGCGATGTCGACGATGTATTCGCTCAAATCGAAGGTCGCATCGGCAAGCCGCTTCAGCCCCTCCTCCTTCGGCAGAAGGAGCGGCCATTCGAATTTCAGCATGAGCGCGCAAGAGGGGATGAGCGCGATGACGTCGTATCCCTTCTCCACCCAGGGCAGGAGCGCGGCGGAGACGGTGCGCGCATCCTGCGCAACCGCGGCGAGGTCGCCGCGCTCGAGCTTGGGCATGCCGCAGCAGGCGGGATGGACGACCTCGGTCTCGACGCCGTTCTTCGCCAGGACGGCGCGCGCGGCCTCGCCGATCTGTGGCTCGTTGTAGTTGGCGAAGCAGGTCGCGTAGAGCACCGCCTTGCGCCCGAAGCCCGGCGCGGCGCGGTTCAGCTTGGGCGCGGTCTTCGCCGCGCGGTCGACGAGGGTTGGGGACTGGAACTTGGGAAGCTCGGCGCGACGGTCGATTCCGCCCGCCTTCTCGAGCACAGGCCGGGTCAGCCTGTTCTCCGTCCGCGAGGCCCAATTGGCGATCGGCGCAAGCCTTGCGCCGAGCTTGCCGTTGCGGTCGGTCTCGGCGAGGCGCTTCTCGGCGAAGGGCAGGCCGTGCTTCTTCAGCTCCGCCGCGCGGTAGCGCAGCATCAGATGCGGGAAGTCGAGATTGAACGCATGAGGCGGGACATAGGGACACTTCGTCATGAAGCACATGTCGCAGAGCGTGCAGGCATCGACGACCTGCTTGAAGTCCGCGCTGGCGACGCCCTCGACCTCTCCGACATCGGTGGCGTCGACCAGATCGAAAAGGCGGGGGAAGCTGTCGCAGAGATTGAAGCAGCGACGGCAGCCGTGACAGATGTCGAAGACGCGCCGCATCTCCGCGTCGAGCTTCGCCTCATCGGTGAAATCGGGATGCTCCCAGTCGAGCGGGTGCCGCACCGGAGCTTCGAGGCTGCCTTCTCTCATCGAGAAATCCTACCTGCCTCGGCCCAAAGGAGGGCCGAGAGGGACCGGAGCCGGAAATTCATGAAGGCGGGCGCCGCCGAAAACAACGGCGGCGCCCCCGCGCCATCCGCCCTTCGGGCGTCAGGACATCGTGTCGAGCGCCTTCTGGAATCGCCCTGCGTGGCTTTTCTCGGCCTTGGCCAGGGTTTCGAACCAGTCGGCGATTTCGTCGAAGCCCTCTTCGCGCGCCGTGCGGGACATGCCGGGATACATGTCGGTGTATTCGTGGGTCTCGCCGGCGATCGCAGCCTTCAAGTTCATCTGCGTGGAGCCGATCGGCTTGCCGGTCGCGGGATCGCCGACCTCCTCGAGGAATTCGAGATGGCCATGCGCGTGGCCGGTCTCGCCCTCGGCGGTCGAGCGGAAGACGGCCGCGACGTCGTTATAGCCTTCGACATCGGCCTTCTGCGCGAAATAGAGGTAGCGGCGATTGGCCTGGCTCTCGCCGGCAAACGCTGCCTTCAGGTTGTCCTCGGTCTTGGAGCCCTTCAGGGTCGACATTTCACCTCTCCCTTCGATCGGGAGCCCGCCTTCGGCGGAGCTTCCCTCATTGCGCGCGACAGGGGCGCGCGCCGATCTTGTCCGATCAGTTTAGACCTATTCTAAATTGAGAGGCAAGCGCCTTGATTGATCAGGACGGGCGAACGCGCACGATCACATCGACGCGGCGGATCGCCGTGCCGGAGGGCGGGGCGGGAAGCTCGGCCAGGCGCACCTGCTCGCCCGGGATATCCTCCAGATGGCCCGCGGCCTCGTGGAAGAAGTGATGATGGTCGGTGGTGTTGGTGTCGAAATAGGACCGCCCCGGCTCGACCACCACTTCGCGCAGGAGCCCCGCATTCGTGAACTGGTGCAGCGTGTTGTAGATGGTGGCGAGGCTGACGCGGATCTGCGCCTCCAGCGCCTCCCCGTGAAGCTGCTCGGCGGTGACATGGCGGTCGCCGGTCGAGAACAGCAGACGCGCCAATCCCAGTCGCTGGCGCGTGGGACGCAGACCGGCCGTCTTCAGCCGCTCCAGGAGCGTGGCATAGGGGCGCGGATGCATATCGCTCATATGGGCCGCCATGCCCACAAATTAAAGCCCCGAAACATTACGATAAAGGCTTTTTTGGAACAACTCAAAAGTTGACGGCCTCACGCCCCGGTCTGCAACCGCGCGACGAGCTGGGCCACCGTGGGCACGAAGCCATTGGCATAGAAGGGGTCTGAGGCGAAGCGGAAGGCGTTGTGGCCGGCGAACATGAGCTGGCGCTCGGGATCGGCGGCATGGCTGATCGCCTGGAGCGTCTTCTGGATGCAGAAGGAGCGCGGATCGGCCTTGCGCCCGGTGGTGCCGGCCTCGTTCTGCGCCCAGTTCGAGAAGAGACAGGCCGAGAGGCAGCCCATGCACTCGACCTGGTCGCGGTGGATCAGCTCCGCCTTCTCGGGCGTGACGAAAATCAGCGTCGAATCGGGCGTGCGCAGCGCCTCGGTATGGCCCTCCGCCACCCAGCCCTCGGCCCGGTCCTTGTCGGCGGCCGTAAGATAGACGAGCCGGCCCCGCGCCCCCACGGGGAAGGGCGTATCGTGCTCGCCCACGGCGGCGGGGGCGAAGGCGACCTGACGCTCCGAGCGGCGGCGCAGCTCCTCGATGAAGCTGTTGCGCACGGCCGAGGAATAGAAGCCGGTCGGGCTGAAGCGGTTGAGGAAGACGTCGCCCTCCTGCAAGGTCAGCAGCTTCTGCTTCCAGGCATCGGAGATAGGGCTCTCCTGCGTGAGCAGGGGCCGGGTGCCGAACTGGAAGGCCATCGGGCCCAGCTCGGGGTTCTCCAGCCAATCGGCCCATTCATCGAGCCGCCAGACCCCGCCGGCCATGAAGATCGGCACATCGCCGAGGCCGAAGCCCCGCATTTCCTCGCGCAAGGCGAGGACGCGCGGATAGGGCGATTCGGGCTGGCGCGGGTCCTCGACGTTGGAGAGGCCGTTATGCCCGCCGGCAAGCCACGGATCCTCATAGACCACGCCGCCGAGCCAGTCGCTGAACTTGTGATAGGCGCGCTTCCACAGGAGCCGGAAAGCGCGCGCGGAGGAGACGATCGGATAGTAGTGGACCCCGTAGCGCGAGGCGATCTCGGCGATGCGATAGGGCATGCCCGCCCCGCAGGTAACGCCGTGCACCAGGCCCTTCGCGCCTTCGAGAATGCCGTGGAGAATGCGCTCGGCCGCGCCCATCTCCCACAGCACGTTCATGTGGATGCGGCCCTCGCCGGCGGCCATCTCATGGGCGATCCGCGCCTGGTTGATGCCGCCCTGGATCGCGAAGGCGACCAGCTCCTCATGCCGCTCGCGGCGGGTTCGGCCGGTATAGACCTGCGGCATCAGCCGCCCGTGATCGTCGTAGAAATCGGCATTGACGCCCGAAAAGGTGCCCACCCCTCCGCAGGCCGCCCAGGCGCCGGAGCTCTGGCCGTTGGAGACGGAGATGCCCTTGCCGCCCTCGACCAGCGGCAGCACCTCGCGTCCGGAGATCGTCAAGGGCTTCAGCGGCTTCACCGGGCGACACCCCTCCAATCCGCCCTATATAGGCAGCGCGGGCGCAAACGGCGACTGATTTCGACGCTTTGCACGGGGTTCATCCCTCGGCGGCGAGCAACGCGTCGGGTACGTCGGTGATCACGGAGGCGACGCCGGAGCCCAGGAGGCGCGCCGCTTCGGCCGGTTCGTTGACGGTGTAGACCACGATTGCGAGGCGCAGGCGGCGGGCGGCTTCGATCGTTTCAGGCGCCACCTCCTCGTGCCAGGGATGGAGGCTGACGCAGCCGAGGCGCCGCACCGTCGCGGGCCAGTCGGGGGGCGGCGCCTCGACCAGAAGCCCGCGCGGAAGCTCGGGCGCAGCCGCCCGCGCCGCCTCCAGCGAGGCCGGGCTGAAACTGCTGACGAGCAGCCCCTGCCCGCGCGGCCAGAGACGGCGCAGCTCGGTGGCGACGCGCCGGCCCGTCTCGATCTCGCGGCCGGGGCACGGCTTGATCTCCATATTCGCCCCCATGCCGAGCCGCGCGAGAAGGCGGATGGCCTCCGCAAGAGTGGGGATGCGCTCGCCCAAAAATTCCGGTCCCTTCCAGGAGCCGGCGTCGAGCCGCTTCAGCTCCGCCGCGCTGCGATCGGCGAAGTGGCCCGAGCCGTCGGTGGTCCGCTCCAGGCGCTCGTCATGCATCAGGAGCGCGACATTGTCGAAGCTGAGCTTGGCGTCGAGCTCGACCCACGGGCAACCGAGCGCATGCGCCCGGGCGATGCCGGCGAGCGTATTCTCCGGCGCGCTCGCGGCGGCGCCTCGATGGCCGATGATGCGCGGAAGCTCGAGCATCGCCGGTCTCGAGTTCGGCGCTCGAGGCGCCCTTCCTCTAGGCTCCCCCGGCCGATCCCGCCTCGGCCGCGGGCTCGGCTGCGCGTTTGGAGAGATCCTCGCCGGTCTTCTGATCGACCGCCTTCATCGACAGCTTGACCTTGCCGCGGTCATCGATGCCGAGCACCTTCACCTTCACCTGATCGCCCATCTGGACGACATCGGAGACCTGCTTCACCCGGCTCGCCGCCAGCTCGCTGATATGGACGAGCCCGTCGCGGCTTCCCAGGAAGTTCACGAAAGCGCCGAAATCGACGACCTTCACCACTTTGCCTGTGTAGATTTCGCCCACTTCGGGCTCGGCGACGATGTTGCGTATCCAGTCGATCGCCGCCTGCGCGGCCGAGGCGTCGACGGCCGCGACCTTGATCGTGCCGTCGTCCTCGATGTCGATCTTCGCGCCGGTCACCTCGACGATCTCGCGGATGACCTTGCCGCCCGAGCCGATCACCTCGCGGATCTTGTCCTTCGGGATCGAGATGACGGTGATGCGCGGCGCGTTCTGGCTGACCGCGGCGCGGCTGGTGTCGATGGCCTTCGCCATCTCCCCGAGGATGTGCATGCGGCCGTCCTTCGCCTGAGCGAGGGCCTGGCCCATGATCTCCTCGGTGATGGAGGTGATCTTGATGTCCATCTGGAGGGCGGTCACGCCTTCGCGCGTGCCGGCGACCTTGAAGTCCATGTCGCCCAGATGGTCCTCGTCGCCCAGGATGTCGGAGAGCACGGCGAAGCTGTCCTTCTCCTTGATGAGTCCCATGGCGATGCCCGCGACCGGCTTCTTCAAGGGCACGCCCGCGTCCATGAGGGACAGCGAGGAGCCGCAGACCGTCGCCATGGAGGAGGAGCCGTTCGATTCGGTGATCTCGGAGACCACGCGGACCGTGTAGGGGAAGTCCTCCTTGGCGGGGAGCAGCGGCCGCACCGCGCGCCAGGCGAGCTTGCCGTGGCCGACCTCGCGGCGTCCCGGCGAGCCGAGCCGCCCGGCCTCGCCGACCGAATAGGGCGGGAAGTTATAGTGCAAAAGGAAGTGCTCCCGGTACTCGCCTTCGAGCGCGTCGATGATCTGCTCGTCCTCGCCGGTGCCGAGCGTCGTCACCACGATTGCCTGCGTCTC
>DATIDB010000299.1:0-2233 GCA_035456545.1 Alphaproteobacteria bacterium
AAGTACCCACTTTTACTTGCCGATTTACTTGATCGACCTCCCCATCGACCAGTACTCGACACTCTACGCGCGGGTGGCTCCGTTCGCAACGTGATCGAATGGAGAACGCCGTCGATTTCCTCTCAATCGTCATCTCGCCTGCATGGGAGACATATTTGCGCGCGCCCTTCGCTCCCTCGCGCGCGCAAACGACGATCTGTCGAAGGGTTACGACAGCGCCTTGATGCGCGCCGAGAGGCGCGAGAGCTTGCGCGCCACGGCGTTGCGGTGAACGACGCCTTTCGAGACGCCGCGATGGAGCTCCGGCTGAGCGTGGCGCAACGCCTCGGCCGCCTCGCTCTTGTTCCCGCTTTCGATCGCGGCCTCGACCTTCTTGACGTAGGTCTTGATGCGGCTGGTGCGCGCGCGGTTGACCGCTGTGCGCCGCTCGATCTGGCGCGCGCGCTTCTCGGCCGACTTGTGGTTGGCCATGTCTTCTCCGATGCTCCGTCTCGATGAATGGCCGGCATCGGCCCCGACCATACCGGAGCGCCACCGGAAAGGCGGGGTTTATATCGACCGCCGCGATGGCGGTCAAGCGAGCGCTTTCGGCCCTCGCCGGCCCTTCAGCGGTTGCGGAATTCCGGCGCCCGCTTTTCGGCGAAGGCGGACATGCCTTCCTTCTGGTCTTCGGTGGCGAAGGCGGCGTGGAAGACGCGCCGCTCGAAGCGGATCCCTTCCGAGAGCGTCGTCTCGAAGGCGCGGTTCACCGCCTCCTTGGCCATCAGCGCGATCGGCCGAGAGAAGGAGGCGATCTTCTCGGCCGTCCGCACCGCCTCCTCGACCAGCTCCTCGGCCTTGACCACGCGGCTGACCAATCCCGCGCGCTCCGCCTCGGCCGCATCCATGCGCCGGCCGGTCAGCACCATCTCCATCGCCTTGGATTTGCCGACGAATCGCGCCAGGCGCTGCGTGCCGCCCGCCCCGGGGATGATGCCGATCGTGATCTCGGGCTGCCCGAAGACGGCGGTCTCCGCCGCGATGATGAAATCGCACATCATCGCCAGCTCGCAGCCGCCGCCGAGCGCGAAGCCGGCCACCGCCGCGATCACGGGCTTGCGGCAATGAGCCGTGCGCTCCCAATCCTTGGTGATGAAATCGCCGAGATAGGCGTCGATGAAGGTCTGGCCCTTCATCTCCTTGATGTCGGCGCCGGCGGCGAAGGCGCGTTCGTTGCCGGTGAGCACGATGGCGCCGATCGCCTCGTCCGCCTCGAGATCGTCGAGCGCGCGGGCCAGCTCCTTCATCAGCTTTGTTGACAGCGCGTTCAGCGCTTGCGGGCGGTTGAGGCGGATCAAGCCGACCGATCCACGGGGTTCGACGACGATGGTCTCGAAGGTCATGTTCCCTACTCGACGATGCTCGAATGATGCAAAAGGCTGTTCAGATCGGCGCCAGCGTGTAGCGCACGGTGACCGTCCCCTCCGCGCCGAGAAACTCGATCGTGAGCCGCTCGCCCTCGCGCAGATAGCTGCCGCCGGGCTGCGGCGCCCAGCCGAGCTGTGGAAGCGTGTTCTTGTAGAAGCGCTCGATCTCCGACTTGGGGACCTTCCCTTGCGCATAGGCGACGACGATGCGCCCGGTGGGCTTGTCGAACCCGGTGCCGGACTCCGGCACGTTGACGAGGCCCGGCGCGAGCGGCAGGTCCTCGAATCCTTCGACGAAGGCGTCGCCGGCCCCAGCGGATGCGCCCAGAAGCAGAAGAGCGAGGATGAGGGAGGCGAGGCGGGTCGGCATAGGCTGCATGGCTTACCTTATCGTTGCCGGCGCGGACAATAGAAAGTCGAGCGGCCGGACTGGACGATGCGTCGGATGCCGCCCCCGCGCTTCGGATCGCAGTCGCAATCGGGACAGGGTTTCCCTTCGCGGTCGTAGACGGCCCAGCGGTGCTGGAAGTAGCCGAGCTCGCCCGAGGTCTGGACATAGTCCTTGAGGCTGGAGCCGCCCGCCGCCACCGCCTCGGCAAGGACCGATTTGATCGCGGCGGCGAGCCGCTCGGCGCGCACGCCCGTGACGGAGCCAGCGCGCCGGCGCGGCGAGAGGCCGGCGCGATAGAGGATTTCCGATACATAGATATTGCCGAGCCCGGCCACGACCCGCTGATCGAGGAGCGCCGCCTTGATCGAGGTTGCCCGGCCCCTCAGCGCGGCCTCGATCGTCGCCGCACCGAACCGCCGATCGAGGGGCTCGGGCC
>DATIDB010000300.1:0-5904 GCA_035456545.1 Alphaproteobacteria bacterium
GTGCCGGCCGTCGCCTACAAGGACCCCGGCAACTATGTCCACGTCTCCCGTCGTTTGGCCGAGGACCTCGCCCAGACGGAGCCCAACGGGGCGATCTGGGCGAACCAGTTCGACAATGTCGCGAACCGCGACGGCCACTACCGCACCACCGGGGCGGAGATCTGGCGTCAGACGGACGGAAAGGTGGACGGCTTCGTCTGCTCGGTCGGCACGGGCGGGACCTTGGCCGGCGTCGCCGCCGCGCTGCGCGAGCGCAAGCCCGGCGTCGCCATCGCCCTGGCCGATCCGCCGGGCGCCGCCCTCTACAGCTATTACACGAGCGGCGAGCTGCACGCCGAAGGCAGCTCGATCACCGAAGGCATCGGCCAGGGCCGCGTCACCGCCAATCTGGAAGGGCTGAAGATCGACCGCCCCTATCGAATCCTCGACGAGGAATCTCTGCCCGTCGTGTTCGATCTCCTGAAAGAGGAAGGGTTGTGCCTCGGGGCCTCGAGCGGGGTCAATGTGGCGGGCGCCATCCGCCTTGCCAAGGATCTCGGACCCGGCCATACGGTGGTCACGATCCTGTGCGATTCCGGCACGCGCTACACCAGCAAGCTGTTCAATCCGGATTTCCTGCGCTCCAAGAACCTGCCGGTCCCCGACTGGCTCGACCGTCGTTGAGGCCATGGACGCGATCTTCCGCACCGATCCCTATACGCAAAGCTGCGAGGCGACCGTGCTTCGGGCCGACGAGACCGGCATTCGCCTCGACCGCACCGTGTTTTATCCGATGGGCGGCGGCCAGCCCGGCGATCATGGCGTGCTGCGCCTGGCAGACGGCTCCGTCATCCCGATCCGGGACACCGTCAAAGGGACGGGGCCCGACGACATCCTGCACCTGACCGACCCGGGCGCGACGCTGCCGGCGGCGGGAACGAAGGTGACGGCGGAGATCGATTGGGAGCGGCGTCACCGCCTGATGCGCATGCATACCTGTCTGCACCTGCTCTGCGCGGTGGTGCCCGGCGAGGTGACCGGCGGGCAGGTCGGCGACGGCAAGGGCCGCCTCGATTTCAATTTGCCGGAGGGCGGCCTGGACAAGGAGGCGATCGCCGCGGCGCTGAACAGGCTCATCGAGGAGGATCATCCGGTGCGTCCGGTCTGGATCACCGACGAGGAGCTCGCCGCCAAGCCGGAGCTGGTGCGCACCATGTCGGTGAAGCCGCCGACGGGCGCAGGCCGCGTGCGGCTCTTGGAGATCGAGGGCGTCGATCTGCAGCCCTGCGGCGGCACGCATGTCCGGCGCACCGGCGAGATCGGACCGGTCCAGGTCGGAAAGATCGAAAGCAAGGGGCGGCAGAACCGGCGCATCAACATCGCCTTCGCGGAGGGCGCGTGAGCTGGGGGCCGGATCGGCGCGGCTATGCGCACCCCGAGGCGCTGGTCTCGACCGACTGGCTGGCGAAGCATCTACACGCCCCGGATTTGCGGATCGTCGATGCGAGCTGGCACATGCCGGGCTCCGGCCGCAATGCGCGCGCCGAATACGAGGCCCGGCGCATTCCGGGCGCGGTCTTTTTCGACATAGACGAGATCGCGGAGTCCTCGAGCCCCCTGCCCCACATGCTGCCGACGCCGGAAAAGTTCTCATCCCGCGTGCGCAAGCTCGGGCTCGGAGACGGCAACCGCATCGTCGTTTACGATTCGCTCGGGATGATGAGCGCGGCGCGGGTGTGGTGGACCTTCCGCGTGATGGGCCACAAGGACGTCGCGGTGCTCGACGGAGGGCTGCCCAAATGGCTCGCCGAAGGTCGGCCCGTCGAGGACGGTTTGCCGCCGCCGCGCGAACGCCATTTCAGCGCCCGCCTGAACCACACGATGGTCAAGGACAAGGCGGCCATGTTGCGCAACCTTCGCAGCCCGCGATTCCAGGTGCTGGACGCCCGTGCCGCCGGACGCTTCCTGGGAAGCGAGGCGGAGCCCTGGCCGGGCCGCCGCTCGGGGCACATCCCCGGAAGCCGGAACCTGCCCTTCCCCGAGCTGCTCGATCCCAAGGACAAGACCTTTCTTCCGGCCGATGCGCTCAAGGCGAAGTTCAAGGCCGCGGGGATCGACCTGAAGAAACCGGTGGCGACGAGCTGCGGATCGGGCATCACCGCGGCGGTGCTCGCGCTCGGGCTGCACCTGATCGGCCATGAGGACGTCGCCGTCTATGACGGCTCCTGGGCCGAGTGGGGACTACCGGGCGACACGCCCGTCGAGACCGGCCCCGCATGAGCGACCGCACCCCTGAGCCGGCGACGCTCGAAATCGTCGTCACCTATCTGGAGATGCTGAAGCCGCCGACGCGCCCGACCGTCCCGGCGCCGCCGGTCGGCAAGATCGCGCTCCTGCGGGCCGAGCGGCCGACCGTCTCCTTCTATCGCTATCTCTACAACACGGTCGGAGAGCCCTGGCTGTGGTGGGAGCGACGGCTGCTGAGCGATGCGGAGCTGGAGCGCATCATCCAGGACCCGCTGGTCGAGATCTACGTGCTCTATGTCGATGGGGTGCCGGCGGGATATGTGGAACTCGACCGCCGCAAACCCGAGGAGGTCGAGCTCGCCTATTTCGGCCTGATCCCGCAATTCATCGGCCGCAAGCTGGGACCCTTCCTGCTCAACTGGGCGGTCGATACCGCCTGGTTCCTCAAACCCAAGCGGCTCTGGGTCAACACGAACAATCTCGATCACCCGAAGGCGCTGCAGATCTATCAGAAAGCCGGGTTCGCCCCCTATCGGCAGGAGACGAAGACGATCCCCAACCCGCGCCTGACGCTGGTCCGTCCGATCGAGCGCGCGCCCTCGGGGTCTACGGACTAGATCCTTTCCCGGCGCGCGGCTGCCCGCCGGGAAATCCCGATATCAGTGGTGCAGGATCTGGCTGAGGAACAGCTTCGTGCGTTCCGAGCGCGGGTTGTTGAAGAACTCCTTGGGCTCGTTCTGCTCGATGATCTCGCCGCCATCCATAAAGATGATGCGGTTGGCGACCGTGCGCGCGAAGCCCATCTCGTGCGTGACGACCAGCATGGTCATGCCCGATTCCGCCAGGCCGACCATGACGTCCAGCACCTCCTTGATCATCTCGGGATCGAGCGCGGAGGTCGGCTCGTCGAACAGCATCACCTTGGGGTTCATGCAGAGCGAGCGGGCGATCGCGACGCGCTGCTGCTGCCCGCCCGAAAGCTGGCCCGGATACTTCTTCGCCTGCTCGGGGATGCGCACGCGCTCCAGATACTTCATCGCCGCCTTCTCCGCCTCCGCCTTCGGCATGCGGCGGACCCAGATCGGCGCAAGCGTGCAATTCTCCAGCACCGTCAGATGCGGAAACAGGTTGAAGTGCTGGAACACCATGCCGACCTCGCGGCGAATCTGCTCGATGTTCTTGAGGTCGTTCGAGAGCTCGATCCCGTCGACGATGATCTTGCCCTTTTGATGCTCCTCGAGCCTGTTGATGCAGCGAATGAGGGTCGATTTGCCCGAGCCCGACGGCCCGCAGATGACGATCCGCTCGCCCTTGTAGACGGTCAGGTCGATGTCCTTGAGCACATGGAACTGCCCGTACCACTTATGCACGTTGACCATCTGGATCATGACGTCGTCGGCGGCGGCTGATCGAAGAACGGCGGCGGCTTCGGCCATGGCGGCTTCGGAGCTCCTAAAGATCTAGCGTTTGTGACCGGTGTGCAGCTTGCGCTCGAGATAGATCGAATAGCGCGACATCGCGAAGCAAAAGACGAAGTAGATCAGCGCCGCGAAGAGGTATCCCTCGTCGGCCAAGCCGCGCCATTGCGCGTCCCGCGTGGCGGTCTGCACGATGTTGAGCAGATCGAACAGCCCGATCACGATCACCAGGCTGGTGTCCTTGAAGAGGCCGATGAAGGTATTGACCATGCCTGGAATGACGATCCGCAGCGCCTGCGGCAGGACGATGAGGCCCATCATCTTCCAATAGCCAAGGCCCATCGCCATGGCGCCTTCGTACTGCCCGCGCGGAATCGCCTGCAGCCCGCCGCGCACCACCTCGGCCATGTAGGCGGCGGAGAACAGCGAGAAGCCGACCAGCGCCCTCATCAGCTTGTCGAAATTGACCCCCGCCGGCAGGAACAGGGGCAGCATCACCGAGGCCATGAACAGGACGGTGATCAGCGGCACGGCCCGCACGAACTCGATGAAGGTGATGCAGAGCAGCCGGATCACCGGCAGGTTCGACCGCCGCCCCAGAGCCAGAAGGATGCCGAGGGGAACCGACACGGTGATCGAGACCGTGGCGATGATCAGAGTCAGCATCAGGCCGCCCCAGAGGCGCGTCTCCACCACCGGCAGCCCGAGAATGCCCCCGTAGAACAACGCATAGCCGATAAACGGATAGATGACGAAGAGGAATAGGGCGGTCCACTTCTTGCCTGGCGCCCGGTCGATGAGGAGCGCAAGGAAGGCGCCGAACTGGAGCAGGAAGGCCAGATCCACGCGCCAGCGCTGGTCGGCCGGGTAGAATCCGTACATGAACTGCCCGAAACGGGCATTGACCATCGTCCAACAGGCGCCTTCGAGATCCGTCCCGTCCGGCGCGTTGCACGGCTCGCGCGTAACGCCCCGCCAGGTGGCGTCGATGATCGACCACTCCAGGAACGAGGGGACGATGTAGACGAGGATGGCGATCGACAGGATCGTCAGCAGCACATTCCGCGGGCTGGAGAGCAGGTTCTCCCGGATCCAGCCGATCACGCCGGTGGTGTTGGTCGGCGGGGGAAGCGAGGGATGGGTTCCCGGCGCGTATTCGCGATCCTCGGTGGCCGCCATGCGCTACCTCTCCACCAAGGCGATCTTGCGGTTGTACCAGTTCATGAAGGCCGAGATGCTGAGGCTGATCGTCATATAGACGAGCATCGTGATCGCGATGGTCTCGATCGCCTGTCCGGTCTGATTGAGCGTGGTCCCTGCGAAGACGGCGACCAGATCCGGATAGGCAATGGCGATGGCGAGCGAGGAGTTCTTGGCCAGATTGAGGAACTGGCTCGTGAGCGGCGGCACGATGACCCGCAGGGCCTGCGGCAGCACCACCAGCCGGGTGACTAGGTTCGGCTTCAGCCCCAGCGCGAGCGCGGCCTCGGTCTGGCCGTGGCTGACCGACAGGATGCCCGCGCGGACGATTTCGGCGATAAAGGCCGAGGTGTACAGCACCAGCGCGAAGAGCAGCGCCAGGAATTCCGGCACCAGCACGGTTCCGCCCCGGTAATTGAACCCGCTCAGCTCCGGGTATTCCCAGATCCAAGGGACACCCAGCAGCAGGGTCGCGAGCACCGGCAACCCGACGATCAATGCCAGGTTCACGCGCAGGACCGGGAATGGCTGCCCCGTCTCCGCCTGGCGTTGACGGGCCCATCGATAGACCAGGAACGCGAGCCCGATGGCGACCGCCAGCGATGCAGGCACCCACCAGAAGCCCGGCTCCAACACCGGCGCGGGCATGTAGAAGCCGCGCTGATTGAAAGAGAACGCTCCCCAAAGAAGGCCGCTCTCGCGCACCCCCGGCAAGGAGGCGATGACCGCGTAGTACCAGAAGACGATCTGCAGCAGCAGCGGGATATTGCGCAGCATCTCGACGTAAGCGGTGGCCAGGCGCCCCACCAGCCAGTTCCGCGACAGACGCAGTATACCGACGATCACGCCGAGCACGGTCGCCCCGACGATGCCGATCGCGGAGACGAACAGCGTGTTCAGGATCCCGACGACCAGCACCCGGCCGTAGGTATCTGTCGCCTTATAAGGAATGAGCGAAAACGAAATGTCGAAGCCGGCGGTGTTCCCCAGAAAACCGAAGCCCGAGGCGATCCCCCGCCGCTGCAGATTTTCTGCCGTGTTATAGACGATGAACCCGACG
>DATIDB010000301.1:0-6720 GCA_035456545.1 Alphaproteobacteria bacterium
AGAACTGCGCATGAACCACAAATTTGGTCAAATGGATGATCGAATACGTGCTCGTTCGGGATTCGAGCACAGGCTCGACTGTCTTGGTCCAGGAGATAGCCTTCTCTGACCAGAAAACCATTCTCATTGTCGCTGCGTGACACGAACTCTACCAACCTGGATGAAACCAGGTCGTCAGCGTCCAAAATCATCAGCCACCCTCCGCCGAGCGCGTGAAATCGCTCTATGGCTTTCCGCATTTTTCGGGACTTGTCAGGGAAGATGGACTTGGGATCGGCGCGAAGATCGGGTGCGGGAGTATGGACCTTAATGAACTCGAGGCGCTGATCGGTAGGGATAAGGAGGTCCGGGATATCGTGGCAGCAGACTATGATCCTGAAGTTTGGATTTGATTGATTGTAGATCGACGCGAGCGTGCGGCTGAAATCCCTGCACGTTTTGCTCCAGTCGATCGCAGTCGCGCGCGCCCTCAGCGGAATGCCGAAGAACACGGTTCGAGCCGGGTCGGCGAGCGGCGCCTGAACTGGAGGGAATGAAGCGGTCTCGGTCATTTTCGTAGCGTTGAGTAGACCAAAATCGCAAACTCCGCGCAGCGGTTGGAGGAGGGCTCCGAAGCAAAAAAACCCTTTCCTGGGTGAGTCGCCCGCCCGCGCGCGCCTTCCCCCTTCATTGACTCTCCTTGGAGCGGGTCTGTATCGTCGGCCTTTGGCTCGAATCGGGGCGCTGGGCGGCCGTTCCAAGGGGGTGCGGCGCGTTGGCGCCTTCCTGGACCCTTGCCCGCCATGACACGCATCGAAGCGGCGACGGAGCGTCTGAAGAAGGCCATCGACCGGCTGGAGCGGACGGTCGCGCGCAGCGCGCGCGTCGAGGCCGGCGAGCAGGCGCGGCTCGATTTCGCGCGCGCCTCGATGGAGGCCGACCAGGCGGCGCTGCGCAAGATGGCCGATGCCCTGTCCGGCCGGCTCGACACCGCCATCGGCCGCCTGAAACTGATGCTGGAAAGCTGATCTCCGCCACTCGGGTTGCGAACGCGCGATGTCCCAGGTCACGGTCACCGTCAACAGCCGCTCCTATGCGATCACCTGCGAGCCGGGGGAGGAGCGGCACGTCCAGGCCCTCGCCGCCGAGCTCGACCGACGGGTCGCGAACGCGGCGCGCGACCTCGGACAGGTGGGCGAGGCGCGCCTGCTTTTGCTGACCGCGCTCGTGATCCTGGACGACCTCGCCGAGGCGCAGGCGCGCGCCGAGGCCCCGACGGCGCGCGAGGGGCTGCAGCGGCTCGACCGCCTGGAGCAAGACGCCGCACGCGCCATCGAAGGGCTCGCCCAAAGGGTGGAAGCGGTTGCCGCGCGCCTCGAAGCTTCCTAGATTTCGGGACGGGACGAAGGCTGCGCGGTTCGTTCAGGCCGTACAATCCCTGGGGCCGATAGCGACTCTGAAGGGAGCTGTCCCTGTCGTCGCCTCCGGGCTTCGGCACACGGCGCCCACCTGCATGTAGCAGGCCGCAGAGGATGCACATAAGCCGACGGCCGAGGCGGCTTTCGTTCCACCCTCGACCCCTCGCCGCCGCGATCGGCGGCCCTCATCCGGGATGCGGTCCATGAAGGAGGCGGCTCGGCCCGACTTGGACGCCGAGAAGGCGATGCTTCGCGCCGAGATGCAGGCGAGGCGCGAGCGGGCGCATGCTGCCTCGGGCCCCGAGGCGGCGCTCGGGCTTCGCGACCGATTCTTCGAAGGTCCCGGCGCGATCCTGCGCGGCCTGCCGGGGGCGGTGGTCTCCGGCTTCTGGCCCTTCGGCCCGGAGATCGACGTGCGGCCGATCCTCTATCACCTCGACGCGGCCGGGCATCCGATCGCGCTCCCCGTGGTGGTCCGGCGCGGCTTGCCGCTTCTCTTCCGCGCCTGGCGGCCGGGCCGGGCGCTGGTCGCCGGAAGCTTCGGGGTGCCGCGTCCCGACAAGGACCAGCCGGAGCGGACGCCGCGCGTGCTGATCGTGCCGCTCCTCGCCTTCGATAGGGCCGGCTACCGGCTCGGCTATGGCGGCGGCTTCTACGACCGCACCCTCGCCGGATTGCGGGCGCAAGGGGAGGCGCTGGCCATCGGGGTCGGCTTCGCAGCGCAGGAGGTGCCGCGGGTGCCCCGCGATGGGATGGACGCGCGGCTCGACTGGGTGGTCACGGAGCGCGAAGCGCTCCAAATATAGGGGAGTGCGAAACGCTCCAAATATTGGGGAGCGCGAGGCGCTCCAAATATAGGGGAGCGCGAGCCGTTCCAAGGATAGGGGAGCGCGAGGCGTTCCAAATATGGTCTGCTGACGGCGAAGAAAGGACGAAAGGCGCGTGAAGATCCTGTTCTGCGGCGATGTGGTCGGACGGTCCGGGCGTGAGGCGATCCAGAAGCATCTCCCCGCGCTGCGCGTGCGGCTGGGAGTCGACTTCACCGTCGTCAACGGCGAGAACGCCGCCGGCGGGGTCGGCATCACCGACGAGATCGCCCGCGAATTCTACGAGGCCGGGGCCGATGCCGTGACCACCGGCAACCATGTCTGGGACCGGCGCGAGATCATCGCCACCATCGACCGCGACCCGCGCCTCCTCAGGCCGCAGAACTTTCCAAAGGGCACGCCGGGACGGGGCGTCGGCCTCTATCAGGCCAAGGGCAAGCGCGTGATGGTGATGAACCTGATGGGCCGGCTCTTCATGGACCCCTTGGACGACCCTTTCGCCGTCGCCGAGCGGGAGCTGGCGAGCCAGCGCCTCGGCGGCACGGTCGACGCCATCCTGATCGACTTCCATGCCGAGGCGACCAGCGAGAAGATGGCCTTCGCGCATTGGCTCGACGGCAAGGTCTCGCTGGTGGTCGGCACGCACACCCATGTCCCGACCGCCGACTGGCAGATCCTCCCCGGCGGCACCGCCTATCTCAGCGACGCGGGCATGTGCGGGGACTACGACTCGGTGATCGGCATGGAGAAGTCGGTGCCGATCCAGCGCTTCCTGAAGAAGATGCCGACCGAGCGGCTCTCCGCCGCCACGGGCGAGGCGACCTTGTGCGGCCTTTATCTCGAAACAGACGAAAAGACCGGACTCGCCCGCCGAATCGAGCCGGTCCGGGTGGGCGGACGCCTGGCGCCGACCCTCCCGGGGTGAGAGGTTTTCGCCTTCCGCTCGCGCTCATTTCCGGCTACTGAAAACGCCGCAATATTGCCATATTGATGGTCTAGCTCCTCCCGCTCAGAGGGGACAGCCATCAGAACTGACGCGAGTTCAATCAGGCTCAAGCGCGCGCCGGGGCGGCGCGCATGTCGAGTGCACCATGGCTGGCCATTCCCAATTCAAGAACATCATGTACCGCAAGGGCGCGCAGGACGCGAAGCGCGCCAAGGCGTTCACCAAGCTGATCCGCGAGCTGACCACGGCGGCGCGCTCGGGGCTGCCCGATCCGAACGCCAATCCGCGGCTTCGCGCGGCCGTCATCGCCGCACGCACGGCGAACATGCCGAAGGACACGATCGAGCGGGCGATCAAGCGCGGCGCGGGCGGCGCCGACGATGCGAGCTTCGAGGAGATGCGCTACGAGGGCTATGGCCCCGGCGGCGTCGCCATCATTGTCGAGGCCCTGACCGACAACCGCAACCGCACCGCCTCGGAGCTGCGCGCCGCCTTCTCAAAGCATGGCGGGAGCCTCGGCGAGAGCGGCAGCGTCGCCTTCCTCTTCGACCGCGTGGGGCGCATCCTCTACGCGCCCGGCGCGGCGAGCGTGGAGGCGATGCTCGACGCGGCGATCGAGGTCGGCGCCGACAATGTCGAGAGCGGCGCGGACGGACACGAAGTCACCTGCCGGCCGGAGGCCTTCTCCGACGTCCGCGACGGGCTGGAGAAGCGATTCGGGCCGGCGCGCGAGGCGCGGCTCGCCTGGCAGCCGACCACCACGGTGCCGGTCGCACAGGACACCGCAGAGACTTTACTGAAGCTGCTCGATCTGCTCGAGGACAGCGACGACGTGCAAACGGTCTCGGCCAATTTCGAGATCGGCGCGGATGTGATGGCCCGACTGACCGCCTGAGGAAGGCGCAGAGGGCGGCGTGGGTTGCGGGCGATGGGGGCCCGCACCGATGCCTTTGATGATCGAGGGGTTCTAGGCCGCATGCGGCTTCTGGGGTTGGATCCCGGCTTGCGCCACACGGGATGGGGCGTGATCGAGGCTGCCGGCAACCGGCTGCGCCATGTCGCGGACGGGGCCGTGCATTCCTCCGACGCGCGCCCGCTCGCCGAGCGGCTCGTCGAGCTGCATGACGGCCTTGCCCGCATCATCGCGGAGTTCCGCCCCGACGAGGCGGCGGTGGAGGAGACCTTCGTCAACAAGAACCCCACCTCGACCCTGAAGCTCGGTCTTGCGCGCGGCGTGGCCCTCCTCGTCCCGGCGCTGGCGGGGCTCCCCGTCCATGAATACCCCGCCAACCTGGTGAAGAAGTCGGTGGTGGGCGCGGGCCATGCGGCCAAGGAGCAGGTGCAGATGATGGTGCGCCGGCTCCTGCCCGGGGCGATGATCGCCAGCCCCGACGCCGCCGACGCGCTCGCCGTCGCCATCTGCCATGCCCATCACGCGGCGACCGGCCGGCGCTGGCAGGCCGCCGCCCTCGCGGCGGAGAGCGCGCGATGATCGCCAAGCTGCGCGGCATCCTCGATTCGACCGGCGAGGACTGGGCGATCCTCGATGTCGGCGGCGTCGGCTACCTGGTCTATTGCTCGGCGCGCACGCTGGCGCGGCTGCCCGAGCCGGGCAGCGCGGTCGCGCTCGAGATCGAGACCCATGTGCGCGAGGACCACATCCATCTCTACGGCTTCTCGGGCCCGAGCGAGCGCGCCTGGTTCCGCCTCCTCACCACCGTGCAGGGCGTGGGCGCCCGTGTGGCGATGGCGGTGCAGGGCGTGCTGGGCCCCGACGAGCTGGCGCAGGCGGTCGCGATGGGCGACCGCGCCGGCCTCACCCGCGCGCCCGGCGTCGGCCCCAAGCTGGCGCAGCGGATCGTCGCCGAGCTGAAGGACAAGGTGGACGCCATCGCCGTCCAGCCGATCCCGGTGCGCCTGGCCGCGATGAACGGCGACCATGCGACCGACGCCGTGTCCGCTCTCGTCAATCTCGGCTATCGCCGTCCTGAGGCCGTCGGCGCCGTCTCGGCGGCGGTGCGCAGCCTCGGCGCGGAGGCCGCCGTGGAGGCCCTGATCAAGGCGGGCCTGAAGGAGCTGGCGCGGTGAGCGGCTCCGATCGGTTCGTCGCGCCGGATTTTGCCGCCGCCGACGCGGCGGAGGGCTCCATCCGCCCGTCGCGGCTGGAGGAGTTCGTCGGCCAGCGCTCGCTTCGCGACAATCTCAAGGTCTTCATCGAGGCGGCGCGCACGCGCGGCGAAGCGCTCGACCACGTGCTGTTCTACGGGCCTCCCGGCCTCGGCAAGACAACGCTGGCGCAGATCGTCGCGCGAGAGCTCGGCGTGGGCTTCCGCGCGACCTCCGGCCCCGTGATCCAGCGCGCCGGAGACCTCGCGGCGCTCCTGACCAACCTCCAGCCGCGCGACGTGCTCTTCATCGACGAGATCCATCGGCTCAACCCGGCGGTGGAGGAGATCCTCTATCCCGCGATGGAGGACTTCCAGCTCGACCTCATCATCGGCGAGGGGCCGGCGGCCCGGTCGGTCCGGATCGACCTGCCGCAATTCACGCTGATCGGCGCCACCACGCGCTCGGGCCTCATCACCACGCCCTTGCGGGAGCGCTTCGGCATCCCCTTGCGGCTCTCCTTCTACGCGCCGGCCGAGCTGGAGCTGATCATCCGCCGCGCCGCCGGCATCCTCGGCCTCGAGCTGACCGCGGACGGCGCCTCGGAGATCGCGCGGCGCGCGCGCGGAACGCCGCGGGTCGCCGGAAGGCTCCTGCGCCGGGTGCGCGATTTCGCGGCCGTGGCGGGCTATTCCCGGGTCGACGCCGCCGCGGCCGACGCCGCCCTCACCCGCCTCGAGGTGGACAAGCTCGGCCTTGACGCGATGGATCGCCGCTACCTCGCCTGCATCGCCGAGAAGTATCGCGGCGGGCCGGTCGGCGCCGAAACGCTGGCCGCCGCCCTCGCCGAGCAGCGCGACGTCATTGAGGAGGTGATCGAGCCTTTCCTCATGCAGCAGGGGATGGTCATGCGCACCCCGCGCGGGCGCATGCTGGCTCCGAACGGCTGGACCGTGCTGGGTCTGGAAGCGCCGGCGGAGCTGCAGCAGCTCGACCTGCTCGCGCTTGGGCCCGGCGGGGAGGGGGACCGGGCAGGGGAGCGGGAGGATGCATGATCCTTCCGTCCCGGGACGCACCCACCGGCTGCCCGTGCGCGTTTACTACGAGGATACGGATGCGGCGGGGCTGGTCTATCACGCGCGATATCTCCATTTCATGGAGCGCGCCCGCACCGAGATGCTGCGGGAGGCGGGCGGCGACCATCCGCGGCTTTGGGCCGAGGAGGGGCTGGGTTTCGCGGTCCGGCGCGTGGCGATCGACTTTCTCAGGCCGGCGCGCCTGGACGACCTCTTGGCGGTGGAGACGGCGATGACCGGATCGACCGGCGCGAGGCTGGAGCTCCGTCAGCGGGTCCTGCGCGGCGACGAAGTCGTCGCCGATGCCTCGCTGACTCTGGTCTGCATCGACCGCGCCGGGCGGGCGCGGCGCATTCCGGCCTCGCTCG
>DATIDB010000302.1:0-2610 GCA_035456545.1 Alphaproteobacteria bacterium
GTGCTGGGCGGGGGGATCGCGGGCGCGCGCGCGCCCGCGGCCCTCTATCGCCTGGCGGACGGCATTCTCGCCGAATACCGCCGCGTGAAGGACGAGCGCGCGCTGCTCGACTACGACGACCTCATCCTTGCCGCGCGCGACCTGCTCCTGCGCCGCGACATCGCCGGATGGGTGCTCTACAAGCTCGACGGCGGCATCGATCACATCCTCATCGACGAGGCGCAGGACACCAATCCCGAGCAGTGGGAGGTCGTGGCCGCCCTTGCCGAGGAATTCTTCTCCGGCGCGGGCGCGCGCGAGCTCGAGCGCACGATCTTCGCGGTTGGCGATGTCAAGCAGTCGATCTTCAGCTTCCAGCGCGCCGATCCCGCCGCCTTCGAGCGCATGCGCGCGCATTTCGCCGAGCGCATCCGCGCCGCCGAAGCGGTCTTCGCCGAGGTGCCGCTGACGCAGTCCTTCCGCTCGGCGCCCGCCGTGCTGAGGGCGGTGGACGCGGTCTTTGCCTCCTCGCCCGCGCGCGACGGCGTGGTGCCCCCGCGCGAGCTTCTGGAGCATCAGCCGCACCGGTCGGGGGCGGCCGGGCTCGTCGAGCTTTGGCCGCTGGCGCCGAAGGAGGAGGCCGAGAAGAGCGAGGCGTGGGAGCCGCCGGTCGGGCGCCGCTTCCAGGCGAAGCCCCGTCAGCGGCTGATCAAGCTGCTCGCGCGCCGGATCCGGAAACTGACCTCGGGCGGGGAGATGCTGGAGTCGCGCGGCCGGCCGATCCGGCCGGGCGACGTCTTGGTCCTGGTCCGCCGTCGCGGCGATTTCGTCGACCTGCTGGTCAAGGAGCTAAAGGCGCAGAACGTGCCCGTGGCCGGTCTCGATCGCATGGTCCTGATGAACCAGCTCGCGGTCCAGGATCTCGTCGCCTTCGGGCATGCGCTCCTGCATCCGGAAGACGACCTCACTCTCGCCACGGTCCTGAAGAGCCCGCTCATCGGCCTCGACGAAGACCAGCTCTTCCGCCTCGCCGCCGGCCGCGAGGGCAGCCGCCTCTGGGCGACGCTGCGGCGGCGCGCGGCGAGCGATCGGGACTTCGCCCCGGCCCTCGAGCTGCTGCTGCGCTTCGGCGCGCGCGCGGATTTCGCACGACCCTTCGAGCTCTATGCCGAGTTGCTCGGCCCCTGCGGCGGGCGGCGCCGGCTCATCGAGCGGCTTGGACCCGAGGCGGCCGATCCGATCGAGGAGTTCCTGACCCGCGCGCTGGCTTACGAGCGCGAGCATGCCGCCTCGCTGCAAGGGTTCCTCGCCTGGCTCGGCGACGGGCGGATCGAGATCAAGCGCGAGCTGGACCGCGGCGAGGGGATGGTGCGGATCATGACCGTGCATGGCGCCAAGGGCCTGCAGGCGCCGGTCGTGATCCTGCCCGACACCACGCAGCTTCCCACCGCCAAGCGCTCGCTGCTTTGGCGCGGCGAGGACGATCTTTGCTTCTGGATCCCGGAGAAGAAGCAGGACGGCGAGGTCACCCGCGCCACGCGCGCGCTGGCCGACCGCGCCGAGGCGGAGGAGCATCGCCGGCTGCTTTACGTGGCGCTGACGCGTGCTGAGGACCGGCTGATCGTCTGCGGCTGGTCGGTTCGCAAGGACGATGCCGAGCCGGGTTCTTGGTACGACCTGGTCCGGTCCGGACTGCGCGAGGTTGCCGAGCCCGCCGCCTTCGACTTTTCGGAGGAGGGGGGATGGATCGGGCCGGGCTATCGCATCCGCTCGCCGCAGACCGATCCGGTCGAGGGTGGACGCGCGACGGCGGAGAGCCTCGAGACCGGGGTCGCCCAGCCGTCCTGGCTCGCCCGAGCCGCGCCCGGCGAGCCCGACCCGCCCCGCCCGCTGGCGCCGTCGCGGCCCAGCGCCGAGGAGCCGCCGGTGCGCTCCCCACTCGGGGCCGACCAGGGCCGGGCCTTCCGGCGCGGGCGGTTGATCCATCGCCTTCTCGAAACGCTTCCCGATCTGCCCGCCGAGGAGCGCTGGCAGGCGGCGCGGCGGTTCCTCGACATGGCCGCAAGCGACCTCGACGATGAGGCGCGCTCTGCGCTCGCCGCGGAGACGCTGGCGGTGCTGGACGATGCCGGTTTCGGTCCGCTCTGGGGCCCGGGCAGCCTTGCCGAAGTTCCGGTCGTCGGGCGCATCGGAACGGCCTCGATCGCCGGGCGGATCGACCGCCTTCTGGTGGAGGAGGGGCGCATCACCATCCTCGACTATAAGACGAACCGCCCGCCGCCGGCGCGGCTGGAGGACGTCCCGCCGGCCTATCTGGAGCAGATGGCGGCCTATCGCGCGGCTTTGGCGTTGGTCTATCCGGGGCGGGAGATCCGCTGTCTTCTCTTATGGACCGACGGGCCACGGCTGATAGAGGTTCCCCCCGCTCGCCTTGACGCCCCTGTCGGGCGTCCATAGATTTTAGGCCAACCTTCCCTTGCGGGTCCGTTCCCTCTCGGCCGGCTGGGCTCAACCCTTCGGTCGGAGGCGGGCAATGCACCCCTTACCGTCAGGAGCTTGCATGAGCACCACCGCCACTGTTGTCGCCACGACCCCGACCTCGGTCAAAGACGCCGATTTCGAGCGCGATGT
>DATIDB010000303.1:0-7088 GCA_035456545.1 Alphaproteobacteria bacterium
ATCGCTGGTTCGCCGAGAAGCTCGCCTCGCTGCTGCGGCCGACCGACGTCATCTGGGTCAACGACTACCACCTGATCCCATTGGGAGAGGCGCTGCGCGCGCTCGGCCTGAGCCATCGGATCGGCTTCTTCCTGCACACGCCGTTCCCGGCGCCGCAGGTCATCACAGCGCTTCCCAATCACGCGCAGCTCATGCGCGCCCTCATGTCCTACGACGTGATCGGATTCCAGACCACGGTCGATCTGCGCGCCTTCCGCGACTACATGCGTTTCGAGGCGGACGGACGGATCGAGCCGGACGGGCGCATCCTCGCCCATGGACGCAGCGCGCTCGCCGGCGCCTTCCCGATCGGGATCGACGCCGAGGAGTTCGCCGGGCTTGCCCGCAAAGCGGGCGAATCGCCACGCGCCGACCGCCTGCGCCGCAGCCTGACCGGTCGCAAGCTGATCATCGGCGTCGACCGGCTCGACTACAGCAAGGGCCTCGTCGAGCGCTTCTGCGCCTTCGAGCGGTTCCTCGAGCTGTTCCCCGAGCGGCGCACGCATGTGACCTTGATGCAGGTGGCGCCGCCGACCCGCGCCGATGTGCCGGAATACCAGGAGATCCGCCGCACGCTCGAACGCATGGCCGGCCATATCAACGGGCGCTTCGCGGAGCCCGACTGGGCCCCGATCAGCTATCTCAACCGCAGCTTCACCCGCAAGGCGCTGGCCGGCTACTGTCGGGTCAGCCACATCGGGCTCATCACGCCGATGCGCGACGGCATGAACCTCGTTGCCAAGGAGTACGTCGCCGCGCAAAATCCGGAGGATCCGGGCGTGCTGGTCCTGTCGCAATTCGCAGGCGCGGCCCAGGAGCTCGATTCGGCGCTGATCGTCAACCCGTTCGACACCGACGGCGTGGCCGAGGCGATCGAGCAGGCCCTGTCCATGCCCCTCGAGGAGCGCAAGGAGCGGTGGAACGCAATGATGGATCAGCTCCGGCGCCAGGACATCACCGCCTGGCGGGAACGATTCGTGGCGGCGATGATGGCCGCGCCCTACAGCGCCGAGCCGTCATGGCAGAGAAGAAAGCCCCTGGCGCGCAGCGCCTCCTGATCGATCTCGGCGCCAGCAACGCCCGATTCGCGCTGCAGAGTCCCGGCGGCGAGCCCGAGCGCGCGATGCGCCTGCCGGTCGGCGCACAGCCCGATCTCCTTTCGGCGATCCGCTGGTATCTTAAGGAGACGGGGGCGCGCCCCTCCGCCGGAGCCTTCGCCGTCGCCTCCGCCATCACCGGCGATCGCGTCAGCTTGACCAATCACCCCTGGTCATTCTCCATCGCCGAGACCCGCGCCGTGCTGGGCCTTGCGCATCTGGCGGTCGTCAACGACTTCACCGCGATCGCGCTCTCCCTGCCGCGCCTCGGGCCGGGCGACGTGGTCAGGATCGGCGGCGGCGGTGCGGGACGGGCCGAGGCGCCCCTCGCCGTGCTGGGCCCGGGCACCGGGCTCGGCGCCTCCGGCCTCATCCCGATCGCGGGCGGCTGGTTCGCCATCGCGGGGGAGGGCGGGCATGTCACCCTGCCGGCCACCGACGAGCGCGAGGAGCGGGTCCTGAAGATTCTGCGCCGGCGCTTCGGCCATGTCTCGGCGGAGCGGGCGGTTTCCGGCCAGGGTCTCGTCAATCTCTATGGCGCGCTGTCCGAGATGGAGGGCCGCGCGGCGGGCGACCTGACGCCGGCGGAGATTGCCGAGCAAGGGCTCGCCGGCATCGATGCGACGGCGCGCGAGACGCTGGATCTCTTCTGCGCCCTCCTCGGCACGGTCGCCGGCAACCACACCCTCACGCTCGGGGCGCTCGGCGGCTGCTTCATCGCCGGCGGCATCGTGCCGAAGCTGGGGCGGTTCTTCTTCGAATCCCGGTTCCGAGAGCGCTTCGAGGCGAAGGGCCGCTTCCGCGCCTATCTGGAGCCCATTCCGACCTGGCTGGTGGTTCGGCGCACGCCGGCCTTCCTGGGGCTGGCGCAGCTTCTCGACCAGGAGCTGGGCGGGGCGGGGCCCGCCGGGTCCATCCTTTTGGCGCACCCGCCGGCTTCGGTTTGACCGCCCGGCCGGGCGCGGGTCAGTCTAAGCTGACCTTCGTCGGAGACCGGAAGGGGAGAGGGGCGCATGGCCATCGACTTGGCGCGTGTGCGGGCCGACACGCCGGGCGTCGCCAACGTCCTGCATTTCAACAACGCGGGCGCGGCGCTGCCCCCGCGCCCGGTCACCGAGGCGGTCATCGCGCATCTGATGCGCGAGGCGGAGATCGGCGGCTATGAGGCGAGTGAGGAGGCCGAGCCCGCGCTGGAGCATTGCTACGACGCGATCGCTCAGCTTCTCAACTGCCGGCGCGACGAGATCGCCTTCGTCGAGAACGCGACGCGCGCCTGGGACATGGCCTTCTACGGCTTCCCCTTGCGCGCGGGGGACCGCGTCCTCACGGGCAAGGCCGAATACGCCAGCAACTACATCGCCTATCTTCAGGTCGCACGGCGGACCGGCGCGACGATCGAAGCGATCGACGACGACGAGCACGGGCAAATCTCGATCGCGGCGCTCGAGCGCGCCATCGACAGCCGCGTGAAGCTGATCGCCCTGACGCATGTCCCGACCAATGGCGGCCTCGTCAATCCCGCGGCGGAGGTGGGGCGGGTGGCGCGCGCCGCCGGCGTTCCGTTCCTGCTCGATGCCTGCCAATCGGCCGGGCAGCTTCCGCTCGACGTCGAGCGGCTCGGCTGCGACATGCTTTCCGCGACGGGACGCAAATATCTGCGCGGGCCGCGCGCCACCGGGTTTCTCTACATCCGGCGCGCGCTGATGGATCGGGTGGAGCCGCCCTTCCTCGATCTTCACGCCGCCACCTGGGTTGCGCCCGACCGCTACGAGCTGCGTCCCGATGCGCGGCGGTTCGAGAACTGGGAGACGAATTTCGCCGGCAAGATCGGCCTCGGCGTGGCGGTGGACTACGCGCTCTCGCAGGGCCTCCACGCCATCGCGGCGCGGGTGCGGGTGCTGGCCTCCGACCTGCGCGACATGCTGGACGCGATCCCCGGCGTGACGGTGCGCGACAAGGGGCTGGAGCGCTGCGGCATCGTCACCTTCACCGCCGAGGCGATGCCGGCCGATGAGCTGAAATCGGCACTGGCGCGGCGGCGGATCAACGTCACGGTTTCCGAAGCCTCCGGCACGTTGCTCGACATGTCCGAGCGTGGGCTCGACGCGATGGTCCGCGCCTCGGTCCACTACTACAACAGCGAGGCGGAGCTGGAGCGCTTCGCCGCCGCGGTCGCGGAGCTGGTGCGCTGAAGGGCTGATGAGAGGGAGGTCCCGATGGAGCTGGAGCACGTCATCCGTTTCCGGCCGGAGCCGCCGGGGGAGCAGGCGGAGCCGAAGGGCGTCATCGCCGGCGCGCCGGAGCTGACCATCCGCAACCTCTATACCGATCCGAGCGGCGCCTTCTCGACCGGCATCTGGGAATCGACTCCCGGCAAATGGCCGGTCGACTACACCGAGGACGAGTTCTGCCTGCTCCTCGCCGGCACCGTCGAGCTGATCGATGCGCGCGGCCGCTCGGCGCGCTTCAAGGCCGGCGACGCCTTCGTCATCGCCTCCGGCTTCAAGGGCACCTGGGAGACCGTCGATCCGGTGAAGAAGCTCTACGCGGTCCATGAGAAGCCGAAGGGGTGACCGCCTCGCCCCGCGAGCGGGCGAGGGAGTGAAGGGGGTGACCGGACCCAACCGCACAGGCTATGACTTCGCCCTCCCAAGGAGATCGGAACCCCCTCATGCCCTCCAAGCCCAAGCCCCGCACCGGCGGGCAGATCCTGATCGACCAACTCGCGCTGCACGGGGCCGATACGGTCTTCGGCGTGCCGGGAGAGAGCTTCCTCGCCGCGCTGGACGCGCTCTATGAGGCGCGCAACCGGATCCGCTTCATCTCCTGCCGGCAGGAGGGCGGCGCGGCCTTCATGGCGGAGGCCTATGCCAAGCTGACCGGCAAGCCCGGCATCTGCTTCGTCACGCGCGGGCCGGGCGCCTGCAACGCCTCGATCGGCATCCATACCGGCTTTCAGGATTCGACGCCGATGATCCTCCTCGTCGGGCAGGTCGGGCGCGGCATGCTCGAGCGCGAGGGATTTCAGGAGATCGACTATCGGCGCATGTACGGGCCGATGTCGAAATGGGTGGCGGAGATCGAACGCGCCGAGCGCATCCCCGAGTTCCTCAGCCGCGCGTTCCACACCGCCATGTCCGGACGGCGCGGACCGGTGGTGCTGGCGCTGCCTGAGGACATGCTGCGCGAGACCGCGGCGGTCGCCGATCCCGATCCCTATAAAGTCGTGCAGACGCATCCCGGCTTGGGCCAAATGGCGGAGCTGCGCGAACGGCTGACGCGCGCGGAGCGCCCGTTCCTGCTGCTCGGGGGAGGCGGATGGAGCCAATCGGCCTCGCGCGACATGATGGCCTTCGCCGAGGCCAACGATCTTCCCGTCGGTTGCGCCTTCCGCCGTCAGGACGCCTTCGACAACACCCATCGCTGCTATGCCGGAGATGTCGGCGTCGGTCTCAACCCGAAGCTGGCGGAGCGCATCAAGGGCGCGGATCTGCTCCTCGTCGTCGGCCCGCGGCTCGGCGAGATGACCACGAGCGAATACAGTCTGCTCGATATCCCGCGCCCGAAGCAGGCCCTCGTCCATGTCTATCCGGGCGCCGAGGAGCTGGGCCGCGTCTATCAGGCCGACCTGCCGATCGCCTCCGGCATGGCGGAATTCGCCGACGCGGCGCGCGCGCTGAAGCCCGTCGAGAGGCCGCGCTGGGCTGCCGCCACGGCGAGTGCGCATGCGGACTGCCTGGCCTGGATGGAGGACGGCGCTTCGCCCGGCGCGGTCGACATGAAGGAGATCATGCGCCGGTTGCGCGAGCGGCTGCCGGCCGATGCGATCCTCACCAACGGCGCGGGCAACTACACCACCTGGGCGCATCGCTATTACCGATTTCGCCGTTACGGCACGCAACTCGCGCCGACGAGCGGCGCGATGGGCTACGGCGCGCCGGCGGGCGTGGCGGCCAAGCTCGCGCATCCCGAGCGCATCGTCGTCTCCTTCAACGGCGACGGCTGCTTCCTGATGAACGGTCAGGAGCTGGCGACCGCGCTGCAATACGGCGCCGCGACGGTCTTCATCGTCGTCGACAACGGCATGTACGGCACCATCCGCATGCATCAGGAGCGCAACTACCCGGCGCGCGTGATCGGCACCGATCTCGACAATCCGGATTTCGCCGCGCTGGCCCGGTCCTATGGCGCGCATGGCGAGCGGGTGGAGCGCACGGAGGAGTTCGCGCCGGCCTTCGAACGCGCGCTCGCCGCCGGCAAGGCGGCGCTGATCCATATCCGCCTCGACCCGGAGGCGATCACCCCGCGCCAGAGCTTGACCCAGATTCGCACGGCAGGCGGCAGAAAGCATTCGCAGGAGTAATCCTGCGCCGCCAATCCGGCCCGGCGGCTCCGCGCCGCGCGAGACGAACCAATCCGTCCCCGGGCGATCCAGCTTCGAAAGCACATTTCTGCCGTCCCTGAGTATTGACTCTGGGGCGCCGAGGGTGGCGATGGGGGGCCCGATGCTTGCCTGCCGGATGAACCGCATCGCGCTGGTCGCGATGGCCTTGACCGCTGTTCTGGTCGCGCCGGCTTTGGCCGACAAGGGCAAGGACCCGCGCTCCACGCTCGAGCTTCGCTCGGGAGCGAACGATATCCGCGGCTTGACCGAGGAAGCCGAGCGCGCGGCGGCGACCGCCAAGCGCAAGGCCGACAAGGCCGAGGAGCGGCGGGACAAGGCGGTAGCCGCGGCCGAGGCCTCCAAGGCCGCAAAGACAGCCGGGAACGAGGACGAGGCCCGGCGACAGAACGCCGAAGCGCGCAAGCAGGCGGCGAAGGCCAGCGAGGCCGCGCAGGAAGCCAACGACGCCGCCCAGGACGCCGAGGCCGCCTATGAGGAGGCGAAAGCGCTCGACCCGAAGCCGACCGAGGCGGAGCTGAACCGCCTGAAATCGGCCTCCGAAGCGGCCAGGGCCGATGCGCAGCGCGCCTCACGCGCCGCCGACGCCGCCGCCGAGGCGGTGCGCGACCTGCCGATCTGAGGCTCTCCTCCCGAGGGGTGAATCGATGAAGGGTATTGGAAACGCGATCGCGGTGCTGATCGCCGCGTGCGCCATGAGCCTGGCCGCCATGCCGGCGCTGGCGGATGGCGGGGGCGGAGACGGCGGAGGGCTGGAGCCGAGCGGCCCCGGCCAGTCGATCACGACGGAGGCGGTGGCCAATGCCATCCGCGCCGCCGACGATACGGAGGATCTCGCCAAGCGTGCGCGCAAGGCCGTCGCCGCGGCCGAGGACGCGCTGAAGAGGAAGGATCGGGACGAGGCCAAGCGGCAATTGGAAACGGCCGAGAGGCTGCACCGCAGGTCGATGGAGGCCTGGTCTCGCGCCGCCGACGCCGCCGCGGACGCCACCGAGCAGCTCGAAAACGCCAAGACGATCGGCGCAACGCCGACCGAGCTCGAAAATCTGAGCAACGCGGCCGCCGACGCCAGCCGTCAATCGGCGCGCGCCAAAGCGGCCGTGGACCAGACGCAAGCGCCGCTCGACGCGCTGCGCAACTCGGTCAAATAGACCCGCGCGTCTCCAGCCGGTTCGGACCCCAAGAACCCCGCCTTGACCCTCTCCGCCAGGGTTCCTATGGTGCGGCGCACAAAACCAACGCGCGCTCGCCAGTCAGGGGCCCATGGCGGCCAAGCCGGACATCTCCTTCCAGTCGCTGATTTTCCGCCTCCAGCGGTATTGGGCGAGCCAGGGCTGCGTCATCCTGCAGCCCTACGATCTTGAGGTCGGGGCGGGCACCTTCCACCCGGCGACGACGTTGCGCGCGCTCGGGCCCGGCTCCTGGAACGCCGCCTATGTGCAGCCCTCGCGCCGGCCGAAGGACGGCCGCTACGGCGAGAACCCGAACCGGCTGCAGCATTACTATCAGCTCCAGGTGATCATGAAGCCGGCGCCGGCCGAGGCGCAGGC
>DATIDB010000304.1:0-3669 GCA_035456545.1 Alphaproteobacteria bacterium
GAGCGGGGAGAGGTCGGCGAGGGCGAAGCCCGAGCCGGGTGAGGGGTGTCACGACGGTCCAGACGGTCAGGAGTTCACGCCATCGTCGCCCCTCACCCGCCTCGCTGCGCTCGGCACCCTTTCCCCGCTCAGCGGGGCGAGGGAGTGGAGCGGACGCCCGGCGTGGGAGCGGTCCTCGCACTGCGCGGTCAACCGTTCCGCGAACCTTACGGGGGGCCAGGGAGGGGGGTGGCGTCTGCATCAGATGGTTGGTCCTTGCACTCTCATCCCTTCAGCGCCTCGAGCATGGTCTTGCCGAGGCCGGCCGGGGATTCGGCGACGCGGATTCCGGCCGAGCGCATGGCTTCGATCTTGTCCTTCGCCGACCCTTTTCCGCCGGAAATGATCGCCCCGGCATGGCCCATGCGGCGGCCCGGCGGCGCGGTGACGCCGGCGATGAAGCCAATGACGGGCTTCTTGCTCTTGGCGCTCTTGAGGAAAGCGGCGGCGTCCTCCTCGGCGCTGCCGCCGATCTCGCCGATCATGATGATGCCTTGCGTCTCCGGATCGCCGAGGAACAGCTCCAGACAATCGATGAAGTTGGTGCCGTTGACCGGATCGCCGCCGATGCCGATGCAGGTCGATTGGCCGAGCCCGGCTGCGGTGGTCTGCGCCACGGCCTCGTAGGTCAAGGTGCCCGAGCGCGAGACGATGCCGATCCGCCCGCGCCGATGGATGTGCCCCGGCATGATGCCGATCTTGCATTCGTCGGGCGTGATCACGCCCGGGCAGTTCGGACCGACGAGGCGCGACTTAGACCCGGTCAGCACGCGCTTGACGCGGACCATGTCGAGGACCGGGATGCCCTCGGTGATGCAGACGATCAGCGGAACCTCGGCGTCGATCGCCTCGAGGATCGCGTCCGCGGCGAAGGCCGGCGGCACATAGATGACCGAGGCGGTGGCTCCGGTCCGGCGGACCGCCTCCTCGACGGTGTCGAAGACCGGCAGGTCGAGATGGGTGGAGCCGCCTTTGCCCGGCGTCACGCCGCCGACCATCTTGGTGCCGTAGGCGATCGCCTGTTCGGAATGAAAGGTGCCCTGGGCGCCTGTGAAGCCCTGGCAGATCACCTTGGTCTCGGCATTGACCAGGACTGACATCTAAGCCGCCTCCTTGACCGCCTTGACCACCTTCTGGGCGGCGTCGGCGAGATTGTCGGCCGAGACGATCGGCAGTCCCGACTCTTTCAGGATCTTCTTGCCCAGCTCGACATTGGTGCCTTCGAGGCGGACCACCAGCGGCACCTCCAGCCGGACCTCGCGCGCCGCGGCGACCACGCCCTCGGCGATGATGTCGCAACGCATGATGCCGCCGAAGATGTTGACCAGGATGCCGCGGACGTTCTGGTCCGAGAGAATGAGCTTGAAGGCCGTCGTCACTCGCTCTCGCGTCGCGCCGCCGCCAACATCCAGGAAGTTCGCCGGCTCGCCCCCATGGAGCTTGATGATGTCCATGGTCGCCATGGCCAGCCCGGCGCCGTTCACCATGCAGCCGATGGAGCCGTCGAGCTTGATGTAGTTGAGTTCGTGCCGCGCCGCCTCCCGCTCGGTCGGGTCCTCCTCGCTCTCGTCGCGCAGCGCCTCGACATCCTTGTGCCGGAAGAGCGCGTTGTCGTCGAAGTTCATCTTGGCGTCGAGGGCGATGACCTCCCCCGCCTTGGTCACCACCAGAGGGTTGATCTCGACGATCGAGGCGTCGAGCTGCAGGAAGGCCTTGAACATGGCGGTGAGGAACTTGATCGCGCTGCCGACCTGCTTGCCCTCGAGGCCGAGCCCGTAGGCGATCTTGCGGGCATGGAAGGGCATCATGCCCAGGGCCGGATCGATCGCCACGCGGATGATCTTCTCAGGATGCTTGGCCGCGACTTCCTCGATCTCCATGCCGCCTTCCGATGAAGCCATCACCGTAACGCGCGAGGTGGAGCGGTCGATCAGCATGCCGAGATAGATCTCGCGGGCGATGTCGCACCCGTCCTCGACATAGACCCGGTGGACCGCCTTGCCCTTCGGACCGGTCTGAGGCGTCACCAGCGTCATGCCGAGCATGCGCCGCGCCTCCGTGCGGACATCGTCCAGCGACTTGACGACCTTGACGCCTCCGCCCTTGCCGCGGCCGCCGGCATGGATCTGCGCCTTGACGACCCAGACCGGGCCGCCGAGACCCTCGGCGACCTTCACCGCTTCCTCGGGCGAGGTCGCGACGCCGCCACGCAGCACCGCGACGCCGAAATCGCGCAAGAGCTGCTTGGCCTGATATTCATGGATGTTCACGGAGGAACGCTGCTCCCTGTTCTTTGTCGGGGGCGCAGAATGCCTAGCGCCGCCCGAGTGTCAAGCGGGGCCCGGCCATCCCCGCCGAAGGGCGACCCCGCCCTTCGGCGGCGGACTCAAACCGTGCCCTCAGCCCGCAAGGCCTCGATCTCCTTGGCCGAATAGCCCAGCCATTTCAGGATCTCGGTCGTGTGCTCGCTCAGCAGAGGCGAGCGGGTCACCTTGACCTGGTTGTCGGACAGGCGAATCGGGTTGGCCACCGTCACGAAAGTGCCGCGGTCAGGCTGCTCCACCTCGACCAGGGTCCCGCTCTCGCGCAAGGACGGGTCGTTATAGAGGTCCTTCATGCTGAGGATCGGCCCGCAAGGCACGTCGACGTCGTTGAGGAGCCGCATCGCCTCCACCTTGTCGTGCTTCAGGGTCCATTGCTCGACGATGCCGAAGCAGTCGTCGAGATGGGTGATGCGGGCCTCGGGCGTGGCGTATTGGGGGTGCTCGATCAACTCGGGCCGGCCGACCAGCTTCATCAAGGGCGCCCAGACCTGCGGCTGAATGATGACGTAGATATAGTCGTTGGCGCCACCGCCCTTGGTGCGAACCGCCTGGCCGGGCTGGCCGCCGCCCGAGGCGTTGCCCGAGCGCGGCACCTCGTCCCCGAACTCCTTGTTCGGGTACTCCTTCAGCGGCCCGTGCTTCAGGCGCTGCTGGTCGCGCATCTTGACGCGGCAGAGATTGAGCACCGCGTCCTGCATCGCCACCTCGACGCGCTGGCCGCGGCCGGTCGTCGTGCGCTGATAGAGCGCGGCGAGGATGCCGGCCACGCAATGGATGCCCGTGCCGGAATCGCCGATCTGCGAGCCGGTGGAGGTGGGCGGGCCATCCCACCAGCCGGTCGTGCTCATCGATCCGCCCATCGCCTGCGCGACCGTTTCATAGGCCTTGCAGTCGACATAGGGGCCAGGCCCGAAGCCCTTGATCGAGGCGTAGATGATGCGCGGATTGATCTCCTGGATCCGCTTCCAGGGGAAGCCCTGCCGGTCGAGCACGCCCGGCGCGAAATTCTCGACCAGGATGTCGCATTCCTTCAGGAGACGGATGAAGATCTCCTGCCCCTTCGGCGCCTTCATGTTGATGGTGACGCTGCGCTTGTTGCAGTTCAGCATCGTGAAGTAGAGGCTGTCGGCGTTGGGCACGTCCCTGAGCTGCGTGCGGGTGATGTCGCCGCGGCCGGGCAGCTCGACCTTGATCACGTCGGCGCCGAACCAGGCGAGGATCTGCGTCGCCGACGGACCTGACTGGACGTGAGTCATGTCCAGGACCCGGATGCCCTCCAAAGCCTTGCCCATGGCTGTCGTCTCCT
>DATIDB010000305.1:0-2166 GCA_035456545.1 Alphaproteobacteria bacterium
ATCCAATCCGAAGGCGTTGAAGGCCAGATGACAGATGACAGATGTCCGATGCCAGGTGTCAGGCTGGCACCTGTCCTCTGACATCCGTTCTCGGAATCACCACCCGTTCACCCGCCCCCACTCGGCCACCACAGCATCGCCCTCGATCACATGGTAGCGGTCATAGGCGGCGGCGGTGATGCAGCCGTGGTTGGGCAGGATGCGCAGGCGCGCGCCGGGCTGGAGCCTTTCGAAGGGGAGTGTCGCGCGGGTGGTGACGAAGCCGTGCTCCTGATGCGCGCGCTCGACGAACAGCCCATCGAGCCGCCGGCCCGCTTCGTCCAGCACCCAGCCGAGGCCCGCATCGGGCAGCCGCCCACCGGCGCTGCGGTCGGCCGAGAGCGCCAGCGCGCCGGCATCGATCAGGACCAGGTTGCGCTCGGGATAGATGCCGACGACGGAGGCGAGAACCGTGAGCGCGATATCGTCGACAGCGCAACTCCCGATCGCCGCTTGCATCAGATCGCCGAACATATAGATGCCCGGGCGCATATCCGAGAGCCCGTCGAGGCGCTCGGCGAAGGCGGCGGTCGGCGTCGAGCCCGCGCTCACGCGCTTGATCTGGAAGCCCGCTTGCCGCAGCCGCTCGGCCGCGCGCACCACGCCCGCGCGCTCTTGCTCGGCAATTCGGCGCAGCTCCTCGGACGTCCGGGCGCCGTAGGAGTGGCCTGCATGGGTCAGCACGCCCGAAAGCTCCGAGCGGCCCTCCACGATGGCGCGGGCGACATCGATCAGCAGCGGCGATTCGGGGTCGAGCCCCGCGCGGCCCGAGCCGGTGTCGATCTCGATCAAGAGCGAGAAACGCTGCCCGAGGCGCTCGCCGTGCTCTCCAACGGCGCGCGCGGTGGCGGGGTGATCCACGACCAAGGTCAGCCCGATGCCGCGCCGCATCAGCGCGGCGGCCTCATCCAGTTTGGCGGGAACGATCCCGACCGCGTAGGTGATGTCGCGGAAACCGGCATCGGCGAAGTAGCGCGCCTCGGCCAGGGTCGAGACGGTGATGCCGCCGGAGAATCCCGCCGTCGCGCGACGGGCGATCTCGGCGGATTTGGCGGTCTTCAGGTGCGGCTTGAGGTCGACCCCGAGGCCGCTCATCCGCTCGGTCATGCGGGCGAGATTGCGGTCGAGCCGCATACGGTCGAGGAGGAGAGAGGGGGTGGGGAGGTCGGAGAGCTGAGGCATGGGCGGATGGTATCCTCAAGCTTCGAGGGCCGCTACGCGGCCGCCTCAGGATGCGACCTCGGCTAGGTGGCCGCCTGCCCAAATGACGATGCCGACGTCCTCACCCTGAGGTGCGAGGCGACGCCGAGCCTCGAAGGGTGAGGTGCCAGGCGAGCGGAGCCTCGGGCCTCGCCTCAATCGAAGTCGAAGATCTCCGACAGGAACGACCTGCGCTTCTTATCGTGTGGCTTGCCGGGATATCGATCGCGGTGATAGCGCGGGTCGTAGGGATCGGCCTGCGTGGGATAGGATTGCTGCGGGACCGGCTGCCCGGGCGCGCTCGCAGGCTGCTGGGCCTCCACGGCCGCGGCCCGGTCGATGATCTTGTCCAACTCGCCACGGTCCAGCCAGACTCCCCGGCAGTTGGGGCAGTAATCCACCTCAACCTTCTGCCGTTCGGACATGGCCAAGGGCAGGTCGCATTTGGGGCATTTCATGCCGGGTCTCCCTCTTCGGATCGAGTGCTGATCCCTCATCTGGTCCGCTCTTGCGGCAGGTCAACCCGAGGCGCGGGAATTCCGGACTGAGGCGGTCAAAATTCAATTGACTTCCCTCTGCGAACCCTTATCTCTCAATCAAGATCGCAGCGGTATGGATTAGAGGCGAAGAGCATGATCCGGCTGAGCCGGCTGGCGGATTACGGGCTGGTGCTGATGGGGCGCATGGCGGCCAAGCCGGCCACCGTCCACACCGCAGTGGGGCTCTCAGAAGAGACGCAGCTCCCCATGCCCACGGTGGCGAAGCTGCTGGTCCGGCTCACGCAAGGCGGGCTGCTCCTGTCCCACCGCGGGGCCCGGGGCGGCTACCAGCTTGCCCGCCCGCCGGCCGATATCTCGGTCGGGGACATCGTCGTGGCGGTGGATGGGCCGATCGCCCTGACCCAGTGCCTGGAGCATGGCGCAGGTC
>DATIDB010000306.1:0-2965 GCA_035456545.1 Alphaproteobacteria bacterium
AAGCAGGATCCCCCGTGATCGAAGCGGGCGTCGAGCATTTGCTTGCCGCCCTTCTGGCCCCAGACGTCGTCGGTTTGAGAGCTACCCACCGAAGGGACAAGACATGACGGATTAGGGAAGGATCGTAGAGATGGCTGATGAATGGGTGTTCAAGAGCGAGACCTACGATAACTGCAACTGCGCCATGAATTGTGGTTGCCAGTTCAACTTGCCGAGTACCCACGGGTACTGTCAGTCGGCCTTCGTCGGCAATGTTGTTAGAGGCCACTTCAACGTCACGCCGCTCGCAGGCCTGAACTGGGCGGCGCTGTACAAGTGGCCCGGCGAAATCAAGGACGGGAACGGCCGGCGCCAGATCGTTATCGACGAGCGTGCCGATGAAGCTCAACGGGTCGCGCTTGAGACGATCATCTCAGGCGAGGCAGGCGACCCATTGAGCAATCTCTTCTCCGTGTTCGCGTCCACGTGCTCGGAATTTTGCAAGACATTGTTCCTGCCGATTCATCTCGAAGCGAATTTGGAACTGAGAACCGCCAGAGTGGAGATTCCCGGCGTCATGCGCAGTATCGGCAGGCCGATGATCAATGAATTTACCGGCCAACCGTTCCACATTGCGCTGGCGCGCCCCAGCGGCAGTTTCGAGTTCACCTACGCAGAGATCGGGCTGGGCACGACCTCGATCACCGGCGATATGAAAATGGAGTTCGCGGATTCCTGGGCGCATTTTTGCGTTCACCACTTCAATCAGCATGGCTTGGTCCGGGAAAGGTCGAGGCTCACCGCATGGCTTGAGCGCATGAGCCCGCAGCCCCTTGGCTGATGGCCATGGGTCGGAGGCAGCCGTCAGCGCCAATCGCGAAATGTCCACTCAGGGGAGCTGCGCAGACTGTCCAATGGGGCGAGCGATGGGACTCGAACCCACAACCCCCGGGACCACAACCCGGTGCTCTAACCAATTGAGCTACGCCCGCCGCAAGATGAGGCGCGGGGTCCCTGGCTGAGAACGTGCAAGGCGGCCCCGCGGCGGCGCTTGTCCTAGCCGATGGCGGGAGCGGACGTCAAGCGCCGCTCCCTCCGTTGCGCCTGCAAAATCCGGCGCAAAACTGATACTTAGCGGCGTTCCGAGTGGAAACCGGCGTCGGGCCGGCGGTTCATATAGCGCCCGCCTTCCACCCCGCATCCTTCGAAGAGGACGAGCCCGTCATGCTCCAGCTCTCCCAGGCCATGTCCCGGCTCGGCACCGAGTCCGCTTTCGAGGTCCTGGCCCGCGCCAAGGCGCTGGAGGCCAAGGGCAAGAGCATCATCAATCTGGGCATCGGCCAGCCGGACTTCCTGACCCCGCCGCACATCGTCGAGGCGGCGATCAAGGCCTTGCGCGACGGCCAGCACGGCTACACGCCGGCCAATGGCATCCCGCAGCTTCGCGAGGCGGTGGCCGCGGACCTCCACCGCCGCCATGGCGTCGCCGTCGATCCCGGCTGCGTGCTGATCGTCCCCGGCGGCAAGGTGACGATGTTCTTCGCGATCCTCATGTTCGGCGAGGCCGGTTCGGAGATCATGTATCCCAACCCCGGCTTCCCGATCTACGAGAGCGTCATCAATTTCAGCGGCGCCAAGGCGGTCCCGATCCCGCTCCTGGAGAAGAACGGCTTCGCCTTCTCGGCCGAGGACGTGCTCTCGCGGGTCACGCCGCGCACGCGGCTCATCATCGTCAACTCGCCCGCCAATCCGACGGGCGGCATCGTGCCGCGCGCGGAATGGGACAAGCTCGTCGCGGGACTGGAGCGGTTCCCCGACGTCGCGGTCATGAGCGACGAGATCTACAGCCAGATGGTCTATGACGGCCGCGAGCATGTGACGATGCTCGGCTACGAGCACATGCGCGAGCGCACCATCCTGCTCGACGGCTGGAGCAAGACCTATGCGATGACGGGATGGCGTCTCGGCTTCTCGGTCTGGCCGAAGGCGCTGATCGAGCAGGCGACCCGCCTCGCCATCAATTGCCATTCCTGCGTCAACGCGCCGACGCAGTTCGCGGGGATTGCCGCGCTCGAAGGGCCGCAGGACGAGGCCGTCAAGATGGTCGAGGCGTTCGATGCGCGCCGCAAGGTGGTGGTCGAGGAGCTGAACAAGCTTCCCGGCGTCTCCTGCGTGGAGCCGGGCGGAGCCTTCTACGCCTTCCCGAACATCACCCGCACCGGCCTCAAGGCCAAGGAGTTCGAGAAACGGCTCTTGGAGGATGCGGGCGTCGCCACGGTCGCCGGCACCAGCTTCGGCAGGTATGGCGAGGGATATCTTCGCCTGTCCTACGCCAACTCGACGGAGAACATCCGCGAGGCGATCCGGCGCATGGACGGCTGGCTGCGCAGGCTGCCCAAGGCGGCTGAGTAGGATCCGGCGCTGCTAGCCGCGGCGGGGCCCGATCGCGTAGGCTTCGCCGCGGGACAACGGGCGTCGAAAGAGAGGACAGCGATCATGCCGAGCAATGCCGAACTTCTCGACCGCAGGACCCGTGCCGTTCCGCGCGGCGTCGGACATGCAACGCCGATCTACGCCGCCCGGGCGGAGAATGCCGAGGTCTGGGACGTCGACGGCAAGCGCTATATCGACTTCGCCGGCGGCATCGCCGTCCTCAATACCGGCCACCGCCACCCCAAGGTGATGGCGGCGGTCCAGGCGCAGCTCGAGCGCTACACCCACACCGCCTTCCAAGTCATGGCCTACGAGCCCTACATCGCGCTGGCCGAGCGGCTCAACACGCTCGCCCCGTTCAAGGGTCCGGCCAAGACCATCCTCTTCACCACCGGCGCCGAAGCGGTCGAGAACGCGATCAAGATCGCCCGGGCGGCGACCGGGCGGCCGGGCGTCATCGCTTTCACCGGCGCGTTCCATGGCCGCACCCTTCTGACCATGGGGCTGACCGGAAAGGTCCTCCCCTACAAGAAGGGCTTCGGCCCGTTCCCGA
>DATIDB010000307.1:0-8364 GCA_035456545.1 Alphaproteobacteria bacterium
GCGCCACCCTCAGCTCGGAGAGCAGCCGATCGGCCTCCGCCTCGCCGAACGGCGCCAGCGCGACCGCGGTGTCGCCGATCAGCTCGATCATCGAGCCGCCGGCGGCGACCATCACGAACGGGCCGAATTGCGGGTCGTCGACCGCGCCGATCGCGATCTCCACGCCCGGCTCCGCCATGGCCTGCACCAGGACGCGCGGCCCCAGCCGGTGGCTCAGCTCGGCATAGGATCGGGCGAGCGCGTCGCGGCTCCCCAGTCCCAGCGCGACACCGCGCCGCTCGGTCTTGTGCGCGTGGCCCTCGGCCGTTTTCAGCGCGACCGGATAGCCGATCCGGTCGGCCGTGGCGAGGGCTTCCTCCAAGGTTTCGGCTAGGTCGCGCGCCGGCGTTGCGATGCCGTACTCCCCCAGCAGGTCCAGCGCCTCGGCTTCGAGCAGCGCCCGGCCTTGGGACAGGCGCAGGCGCCAGCGCTCGGCGATGGCCGGCCTTGGCTCCGGACCATCGATTGCACGCGCGCGGCGCTCTTGCGCATCGCGATGGGCCAGCGCATTGCGCACGGCAACCAGGGCGGGCCGGAGTCCGATCAGCAGCGGAATGCCGTCGTCGCGCATGGCCTGAGCCAGCTTGCCGTTGCTCGTCAAGGCCGTGTTGCTGGCCAGCGCGACGGGTTTTGCGTTGCGGCGCGCGGCGCGGCGGACCGCTTCCGCCACTCCGGCCGCGTACCAATAGTCGTCGCGCGGATCGCTGAAGGAGATGGCGATGGCGGTCGCCGGATCGTCGAGCAACGCGGTGAGGCAGGCGGCGCTTCGCTCGACATGGTCCTTGGCGGTGCCCCAACTGTCGAGCGGGTTCTCCGCCGCGAGGCCAGGCTCCAGATTCTGGGCGATCTTGGCCTTCGTATCGTCGCCGATCGCCGCGAACGGCACCCCAAGCTCGACGGCAAGGTCCACCAGGAGCTCGCGCTCGCCGCCGGAATCGTGCATCGCGGAAAAGGCGCCCCTTCCGACGCGCCGCGGCTGCTCGAGGAGCTGCAGGCTGGCGGCCAGCTCGTCGAGATCCTCGACGGCGCACACTCCGGTGCTGCGGAAGAGTGCGCGCCAAGCGGCGTCGTTCCCGGCCAGGGCGCCGGTATGGGCGGCCGCCATCGCCGCGCTTTTCCGCGTGCGCCCCACCTTGAGCGCGACCACCGGAATGCCGCGTTCGGCCGCCGCCTCGAGCGCCGCCCGGAACCGGTCCGGCGCGCGCACTCCTTCCAGAAACAGGCCGATCACCTTGGTTTCGGGCTGCCGCAGCGACCAGTCGATATAGTCGGCGACGGTGGTCGTGGTTTCCATCCCGCTCGAGACCGCCAGCGCGAAACCGAGGCGCCGATCGTTATGCGCCAGGGCGGAGAAGACCGAGCCCGATTGCGCGATCCAGACGATCCCGCCGGACGTCAATCCCGCAGGAGACGGGAACGCCGCGACCCGCAGGCCGATGGCGCGGTTGTAGAATCCCATGGAGCCGATGCCGCAGATCGCCAGGCCGGCGGCGGCGGCCTTGGCCGCCAGGCGCTTGGGGAGACTCGGCCCGCGCCCGACGCCGGAGTGTCCGGAGGCGAAGATCGTGGCGGCGCGCGCGCCATGGGCGATGGCCTCGTCCAGCGCGGCTTCGAGCCGCGCATCGGCAAGGCAGAGAACGACATGCTCCACCCGCTGCGGCAGCGCATCGAGGCTGGGATAACAGGTCAGGCCCTCGATCTCGGCATAACTTGAATTGACGGGGAACACCGCGCCGGCATAGCCGTCGATCCGCGCCATCGCCGCCATCGCGCGGCCGGCGCTGTCGGGCTTGTCCGAGGCTCCGAGAAGGGCGATGGAGCGCGGGCGCAACAACGGGTCGAGGGGATGCGAGGCCTCCATCGACGAGCCGCCGCTCAGACGGGCTTGCGGGCGCGGTAGCGCCCGGGCCGCATCTCGCCTTTGTCGAGCACGACCGTCATGGATCGCCAGTCTTCGATGAAATGCTGGGCGCCCTTTTCCCCGAGCAGCTCGACCATCCGGGAGCGCAGAGGACCCATCATCGCCTCGTATTCGGCCTTCGCGTCCTTCCGATACTCGTCGGTCGCGTCCTCCAGCTCGATCGCCTCGAATCCCGCCTGCGCCAAAAGGACCCCATGCGCCTCGAGCGTGTCCATCGCGTAGGTCAGCTCCTCCATCTTGAAGAAATAGAGCATGTCGGCGCTGTACGGGCCCGGCGATTTCATCCAGTCATACACCAGCAGCTCTCCGCCCGGGCGCAGCACACGCAAGCACTCGCGGAACATGCCGCTCTTGTCGGCGATCTGCGTGAAGGCGCCGCTCGAATAGACGACGTCGAAACTTTTATCGACGAAGGGCAGGGGGCCCGGCGACACGAGCTCGAGGCGGATGCGATCGGAAAGCCCCTCGCGCGCGACCAGCCGGCGGGCGCGAGCGAGGAGGTCCGGCTCGATCTCGATCCCGGTGACCTCCGCGCCATAGTCCCGGGCCAGCACGATGTCGTGTCCGCCGAGCCCGGAGCCGATGTCGAGCACGCGCTTACCGGAGAGGTCCCGGCCGGCAAGCGTGGTCCTGATGTAATCCGCCCCGCCGGGCGTCATGAAGCCCTCGCCCCAGATCAGCTGCAGCAGGGCGACCATGTCATCGCCATATTCCTGGTGCATCAGGCGGCGGTCTCCGGCAAGCGCACCGGCGGCAGACATGCCGGTCGCGGTCCATCGCAATATTCCGGATCGACGACGCCGCAGTCAAATGCCCGCTGTGCCGGGCTTCATCGAAGAGCGAAGGCGGGGTCGCCGGTCGATTGGCACGAGCGCGGCCGCGACATGGACGGCCGCGCACCCGCCGGGCGAAGCGCCTCTGTGACTGGAGCCGCCTGGTCCCTCAGGAAATGGGCGGCAGTCCCTCAGCCGCGGCCAGCGGGGCGGGTTTCGCCCTTTCGGCGGGCTCGACCGCGGCCCGTCGCTGGCGGGCGCGCCGCATATTCGCGACGATCGAGAGCGCGATGGTCAGCACGATGATGACGAAGGCGACGGCGTTGACCGCAGGGGTGACGCCCTGGCGGACCTTGTTGGCGATGAAGATCGTGAAGGTCTGCTCGGCCCCGATCGAGAAATACGTCGTCGTGTAGTTCTCGAAGGACTGCAGGAAGGCGAGCGCGGCGGCCGAAAGGAAGGCCGGGCGCATGTAAGGAACGGTGATGCGCCAGAAGATGTGACGCGGCTTTGCGCCGAGATCGAGCGCCGCCTCCTCAAGGCTGACGTCCAGCCGCTGCAGCCGGGCCATGAAGATCAGCATGCAATAGGCGGCGATGAAGCTGCACTGGGCGAGGGCGGCCGTCCACCAGCCCGCCCGGAATCCGAGCTGCTGGCTCCAGAAGATGAAGGTGGAGATGCCGAGGACGATGCCGGGCGCGAGGATCGGCGAGACGAGGATGGCGTAGACGAGGCTGCGCGCGCGGATCTGCAGCCGGACCAGCAGGATCGCGCCGGCGAGCCCCAGAGGGATCGAGATCGCCACCACCATGATCCCGATGATGAAGCTCGTCTCCAGTCCCTGCCACATGCGCTGGTCGTCCCAGGCCGCGCCGAACCATTTCACGGTGAAACGGAAATCGCGGTGGGTCGGGATACGGCTGTCGTTGAAGGCCAGCAGCATCATGTAGAGGAGGGGAAACAGAAGATAGCCCATGAACAGGGCCAGATACGCCCGTACCGACCATTTCAGCGCGTTTTCCGGCACGCCCACCTCCCGCCGCTCCTACCGCGTGATGTCGCGCAAGGTCACTTTGAAGAACCGCATCATGGCCATGACGAAAATCAGGCACACCAGCTCCAGCACCAGGGCGTAGGCGGACCCTCCGTTCCAGTTGAGCACGGAGAACTGCGATTCGATCGCCTGGGTGAACCAGAAGCTGGACTTGCCGCCCAGAAGCACCGGCACGATGTACGACCCGGCGCACAGCATGAAGGTGACGATGCATCCCGAGGCGATTCCGGGCTTGGCGTGCGGGATCACCACGCGGCGATGCACCCGCACCCAGGAGGCGCCGAGATCGCGCGCCGCCTCGATCTGATTGGTGTCGAGGCTCTCCATCGCGCTGAACATCGGGAAGATCATGAACAGCACGTAGGAATAGATGAGGCCCACGAACAGCGCGATGTTGGCGTCGAGGACGGGAAGCTCGTAGTTGAAATACTCGACCGGCTCGAAGCCGAGGCCGATGGCGAGCTGATTGAGCAGGCCCTGCCGGGCCATCAGCGTGCGCCAGGCATAGGCGCGCAGCACCTCGTTCACCCAGAACGGCACCAGGAGCCCCAGCATCAGGATCTGCAGGTTCCGCGCCGGCGCGACCTTCGCCAGGTAGTAGGCGATCGGGTAGCAGACGATCAGCGCGAGAAGCGTGATCACCATGCTGGTCAAGAGCGTGCGGATGAAGGTGCGCGCCGCGAGCGCGTCGGAAGGATCGAAGAGCGGCAGGAAGGAATAGAGGCTTGGGCCCTCCTCGGCCAGTCCCTTGGCGATCGCGCCGGGATTGGCATGGAAGGCGTAGTCGATCAGCATCAGGTGAGGCACGAGGATCAGCATCAGCGCCCAGGCGGCGACCGATCCGAAGATCGCCGCCAGGCCGAAGCGCCCAAACCGGACCAGCGCCTCGTTCATGGCCGGGCCGAAGACGCGCCGGGGGACGCGGCGCGCCGGTTCCCGTCAGGGTTCCGGCGCGCCCGTTCCCGTGGCTCGGCCGCTTGCGCCGACGCCATAGGCATCACCCGACGTCAGGCGGCGGAGAGTTTGTCGACCAGCGCCTGCCGCTTCTCCAGGAACCAGGGCCGCTCGGTGCCCTGGATCCAGAGCTTGTCGACCGCATCGCCCGGATAGGCGTCGGCGAAGTTCTTCTTGAAGGTCTCGGCCACATGGGCGTCGAAGCCCTTCACGACCGAGTTGTAGCCGGTGTTGTCCGAAACGATGCCGCCGATCTCCGGCTGGAAGGCCCAGTTGATGAAGGCGTAGGCCTGCTCGACGTTCTTCGCGCCGGCGGTCATGGAGACGGAGTCAATCCAGGTCAGCGCCCCCTCGACCGGAGCCAAATAGTTATAGGGCCGGCCCTGGTTCTTGAGCTGGAAGATCGGGCCATCCCAGCACTCGGCGATGACCGCCCCGTCCTGCTCCAGGCCCGACTGCGTGTCGGCGGTGCCTTTCCACCAGTTCACGATCTGCGCCTTGTTGGCGATGACGTACTCGGCCGCCGTGCCGTAGCCTTTGTCGAACGCCGCCTCGTCGTCATAGGCCATGCGCATGGTGTTTTCCGGCAGCTTGCCGTCACGCTCCATCCACAGGCCGGTGGCGAGCATGATCGAGCGCTGGCGGCACAGCATCTTGCCTTTGTATTCCGGCTTCCAGAGGTCGCCGAACGACGCCTTGCCGTATTCGAGCTTTGTCTGCTCGGTGTTGTAGGCGAGGACTTCCGTGCCCCAGTCATAGGGCAGCGCATACCACTTCCCATCCCGGTTCGCCCCCAGCATCTTCGATTGCTCGAGGAAGCTCGGGAACACATTGCCGAGATTCGTGACCTTCTTTTCGTCCAGGGCGGCGAGATTGTTGTTGTCGACATGCGCCGAGACCCAGGCGATCGACGGCGAGGTGATGTCCCAGCCGGCGCCGCCGCCGGCGGCCTTCAGCTTGTTGAGGCAATCCTCGTTGGACGAGAAGCTCGTGACATTCAGCTTGATGCCCGTGTCCTTCTCGAACCGTTCGATCAGCGGCTGGGGAGCATAGTCCTCCCAGGTGAACCAGTTGAGCTCGCCGGAAGAGGCGAAGGCCTGGCGCACGAAAGCCGGTCCGGCCATGCCCAAGACGGTGATGGCCGCGGCGCTCTTCAGCAGCCGCCGCCGGCTTGCCCGCGCCGCGCGGACGGTCGCCAGGGCGCTTTTTTGCGCGGATGTGTATTCGGTCATTGGATGGTCTCCTCGTTGACGGTGTCTCGCTGTTCTGGTTTCCGGTTCTTGGTTATCCCCCCGAAGCTCGCTTTCCCTCGCTTCGGAGTGGCCTTTGCGCCCCCTTACTTTCTCACGGGCGGACGGCGGAGATGTTGCAGATTTGCGGCTATATTCTTGCGACGACGCTCTTCACCCGGCAATAGCCTCGGAGCGCCTCGAGGCCCTTTTCGCGGCCGAATCCCGATTTTCCAGTGCCTCCAAAGGGTATGTCGACCCCCGCCTTCTCGGCGGGCTCAACCTTCTGAACCGAAAGAACGGGTCTGAATGTACCGTCCTGCATGCAGGGATCGTTCAAAAGGCAGGCGCCGATCGTCATGGCGACGACCGCAGCTTCCGACGGCGGCGCGCCTGCCGCGCGCAAGCGCTCAGATACCGGTCGTCGAGAACCGTCATGACATCTCGCTCGACTGATACCGCGACCGCCCGAGCCAGTCCGGATCGATCTCCACGCCCCAGCCGGGCTCGCCCGGCACCGTGACGCAGCCGTCCTCCACCCGGTATGGATCGCCTCGGAAGAGGCCGTATTGCCAGGGGTAGTAGTCAGGCCCTTCGATCGACAGCTCGAGATACTTGCCGGCGTTCGGGAGGGCCTTGAGGAAGTGCATCGTGAACAGGGTGACGAGCCCGAGATTGGCGGCGTGCGGTGTGACCGGCAGTCCTGTCGCCTCTGCCATCCGCGCCACCGCCAGCGCGCGCGTCAGGCCGCCGACATACAGAATATCCGGTTGCACGATATCGACCACTCGGCGGTCGCAGACCTGTCGCCAGACCGGCAGCTCGCAATCCTGCTCGCCGCCCGTGACCGCCACCTCGATTGCGTCGGTGACCTCCTTGGTCTGGTCCAGCTCCCAGTAGGGGCACGGTTCCTCGAAATGCTCTACGCCGTAGTCCTGCAGCATCCGCGCGACCTCGATCGCGCGGCGGGGGGAGAAGCCGCCATTGGCGTCGACGAGGAGCGCGACCTTCGACCCGAGCGCGCGACGGACCGTCGGCACGATCTCCTCGGTGCGGCCGGGCCATTCGTCGGCATCGTGCCCGTTCTCGGCTCCCACCCGGAACTTGAAGGCGTCGAAGCCGAAGCGGTCTTGCAGCCGCAGGAAGCGGTCCGCCTCCTGCGCCGGCGCGATGTCGCGCTTCATCGAGGAGGCATAGGCCCTGAGCTTGCCGGGGCGCCCGCCCAACAACTCGACCACCGGCTTGCCTTCGGCCTTGCCGCGCCAGTCCCAGAGGGCGGTGTCGATGCCGCCCATCGCCCGCTTGAGATAGGAGCCGGGGAACTTGTGCTCCTTCTCCTCGATGCGCTGCATCAGCGGGGCGAGGGCGAGCGCGTCCTGGCCGAGGGTCCAGGGAGCCGCCTGCCGATGAAGGACCTCGCAAGCGATATCGGAATTGTAGGTCGAAACCTGTCCCCAGCCTTGCGATCCGTCCTCCACCGTGATCCGGACGAATCCGATGAAGCGGGTGGCGAAGGTTTCGATGCGACGGATCCGCATCTCCGCTCTTTTCAGTCGAAGACGATGACGTTGCGCAGAGCCTCGCCGCTCTTCGTGCTGGCGATGGCCTCATTGATCTGGCCGAGGCTGAACCGGCCGGAGATCAGCTCGTCGAGCTTGAGGCGGCCTTGGCGATAGAGCGAGACGAGCTGCGGAATGTCCCGACGGATCACCGATCCGCCCATCTTCGAGCCGAGGATGCGCTGGTTGTCCGAGGCGATTTTGCCCGGCTCGATCTCGACCGTCACGCCGGATGCGGGCATGCCGACCAGCACGATGGCGCCCGAGCGCGCCGCCAGCCCGAAGGCCTGCTGGAAGGCGGCCTTCGCCCCGACCGTGACGAACACATGATCGGCTCCGCGCCCCCCGGTGATCGAGCGGACCTCTTCGGCCAGGTCGGCGCCGGTCGCCGGCAAGGCATGGGTGGCGCCGAAGCGTCTGGCCGCTTCGAGCTTTCCCGGCACCAGGTCGACGGCGATGATGGTGCGGGCGCCGGATAGGGCGGCGCCTTGGATGCTGTTCAGGCCGACGCCTCCCGCGCCGATCACCACCGCGGTCTCCCCGGGGCGCAGCCGCGCCGTATTGGTGACCGCGCCCAGCCCCGTGATCACGCCGCAGGCGAGAAGGGCGGCGCTGTCGAACGGCACATCCTTCTCGATCGCCACGGCCTGCGATGCATGGACCACCACCCTTTGCGCGAAGGCGGCGGTCCTGACGCCCTGCGTCACCGTCTGGCCGGAGCGGTCGCGCAGCGGCGAGCGCGCATCGAGCGGCAGCCGCGTCTCGCAGGTCACCGGGATGCCGCCCGCGCAGGACGGACAATGCCCGCAGGAGCGGATCAGCGTGACCACCACAT
>DATIDB010000308.1:0-4242 GCA_035456545.1 Alphaproteobacteria bacterium
AGTACATCAAGCTGGCGCAGGCGATGGCCGGGCTCGGCACGGAGATGGTGCGCCAGCCGCGCCTTCCCCTCGCCGGCGAGGAGCGGGAGCGGGTCGCGAAGATTGTGCGGACCGCGATCGAACATCGCCCGAAGCTGGGCCGCTGACCAACCCATTGCGGGGCTCGCCCGGCCGGCTCCTCTCCTCGGCCGGGCTCCCCGTTGACCTTCGCCCACCGCCCGGATGATCGCCAATCTCGGCCTGCTGCTGACGATGCTGATCTGGGGCGGATTCATTCCGGTCCTGAACCTGGTCTTCGACCGCTGGGACCCCTGGTCGCTGGCCGCGATACGCTATTGGATCGCGCTGCCGCTGCTGGCGATCGCGATCCGCCTCGGCGAGCCCGGCCCGCTGCTTCCCGCCGGCATCGACTGGCGTCGCGTCGCGCTGATCGGCGGGCTCGGCTTCGGCGGTTTCGGAGGGCTCTATACGGTCGGAGTGGCGCACGCCAATCCGATCACGGCGGCAATTTTCAGCTCGGCCGGCCCGATTGTCGCGGCCCTGGTCGCCCGGTTCGGTTACGGCACGCCGCTGGCGAAGGGCACGAGGCCCGCACTGGCGCTGGCCTTCGCCGGCGGGCTTCTGGCCATGGTGGACTGGCATGCGCCCGAAAACCCGCTCAAGTTTCGTGGCGGAGAAATCCTCCTGCTGCTCTCCACGGTGTGCTGGTGCTGGTACTCCGTCGAGGCCCAGCGCGCGCTCGCGGGTATGAGCCAGGTCCAGATCACCTTTCTTACGATGATCCCGGCCTCGGCCGTTCTGACGCTGGCCTATCTGACCGCCGGGTTGTTCGGCGCGGCCCATCTGCCGATGCCGAAGCCGACCGTCCCCGAGCTCGCGATCTTCCTCTATATGGGCGGAGCGGTGGCCGGCCTCGGCGTCATGCTGTGGAATTTCGGCGTCCAGAGGCTCGGCGTGGTCATCGCCTCGATCTATCTGAACCTGATCCCGGTGGTGGCCATCGGGATTTCCGTCGCGCTCGGAACCCCGTTGCGCCTCGAGCAGCTCATCGGCGGGATCCTCGTGCTTGCCGGAGTGGCGATGAGTCAGTTCGGGGCGAGGGTTGGACAGGCGCGCAAAGGGCGCCGGCGCTCGCCCGAAGCGCCGGAGCGGAATACTTAAGAGTTTCCTAAAGCAACACCCAGAGCTACATCCTCACGTTTGCTGAAAATTTATCGCGATTCTTGCAAGAGCCTTTACCGCATATCCCTAATGTTCGACCAATCGGATCGGTGGGGGGCATCGGTCCGGCGCACTGCTAGGCAAGCGTGCCGAATCGCCTTAAAGCACAGCGAGGGCGGGCCCCAAGCGCGCATCGCGACGAACGGCGGAGGAACATGCCCGATAAGCGCGAACTCGAGGCGCTGATCGAGCGAGCCATTCAGGGCGGCGCAGAGGTCACGATCGTGACCATCGGCGGCGCGCGAAGCGGGTCGACGGGCGAGCCGGCGAGGCCAGCCGCTGAGGCGGCTGGAGCAATCGCCGATCCCCTGCTCCTGCTCGATCCGGCCGATGGCGCGATCCTCGACGGCAACTCGGCCTTCCTCGCCTGGGCGGGGATCGCCGCGGGCGGCGCTCTTCCAAGCCTCGCCCAGATCGATCCGGAGGAAAGGGCTCTGTCGCTCGCACGCCGCAGCGTCGAGACCGGCCAACCCACCAGCGCGCGCATCGCCGTACAACCCGCCGCGGGCCCGGGCGTGGTCGATGCGGTGGCGGTGCCGGTCAGCGGGTCCGGCCGCCCGCTGGTCCAGCTCATCCTGCGCCAGTCGCCGTTCCTGGGCACGGCCGAGAGCGAGCTGCACCGCGCCTTGCGGCAACTCACCGAGATCCTCGATGCGCTGCCGACCCCTCTTCTCACGCTGGATCGCGCGGGCCGGATCCGTTCCGCCAATCAGGCGGCCGAGACGCTGCTGTCGCGCGGCCAGGAAATCTCCGGATTGGAAGTGGAGGCGCTGGCGGCGCCCATCTCCGCCCAGCGCCTGCGCGATCTGGTTGCGGCGGCCGCCTCAGCCGAATCCCCGCGATCGGCCGAGATCGCGTTGAGCGTCGAGCGCCAGCCCGTTCCGGTCGAGGTCACCATCGTCGCCGCCGGCGAAGGCGAGGACTTGATCTTGATCGCGGTGCTCCGCGATCTGCGTCCCGAGCGCGAGGCCGAGCTGGCGCGCGCGCAGCTTCTCGGCCGTCAGCACCAGACGCAGAAGCTGGAGGCCATCGGACGGCTCGCCGGCGGAATCGCCGCCGATGTGAATAACGTGCTGGCCTCGATCCTCGGCTATGCGGACTTGGCGCTCGAGGACCTGCCGCCCGACAGCAAGGGGCGCGAGAGCGTCGAGCAGGTCCTCAAGGCCGGGCGGCGGGGCAAGGCCCTGGTCCGCCAGATCGTCGCGCTCGGGCGGGGCGAGCCCCGCGCCGAGCGGCGCATCCGGCTGGACGAGCTCCTGCGCACGACGGTGGAGGTGCTGCGGCCGATCGTGCCCGATCGTATTCAGCTCGACACGCAGGTGACGGCGCCGACGGCGGCGGTCACGGGCGATGCCGCCGAACTCCACCAGGTCCTGCTCAATCTCTGCCGCAATGCGGTGCAGGCCATCGGCGACCGGCCGGGCCGCATCGAGATGCTGCTGGAGGCGATCGACGTTTCGCCCGCTTTCGCGGAGCGGCCGATCGATCCGGACGAGGACGCCGCCGTCCTCGCCCAGCGCACCCAGGAGGGGAATGTCACCCCCCTGCCCCGGCCCGCGCGCATCTTCCTCGGCCGGCTGGAGCCAGGCCCCTATGTGCGCGCCACCGTGACCGACACGGGCGAAGGCATGAGCGCCGAGGTCTTGAGCCGGATGTTCGAGCCCTTCTTCACGACCCGCAAGCTCGGCGAGGCCTCCGGCCTCGGTCTTGCGGTGGTCAATGGGATCGTCACCGCCCATGGCGGCGGCATCCTCGCTTCGAGCAATCCCGGCCACGGCACGCGGGTGGAGGTCTATCTGCCGCGCAGCCACCGCGCGACCGAGCTGATGGCCGAGGAGCTCTATCCCGACCGCGAAAGCGCGCGCGTGCTGCTCGCGGGCCCCGATGCGCAGGAGCTTGCGCCTTTGCGCCGAGCGCTGGAGGCGACGGGGCTCGCCGTCGAGACGGTGATCGGGGGGCGCGCGGCCCTCGAAGCGTTCCGCTCCAACAGCGGAAAATGGCGCGCCGCGGTGCTGGAGGGCGGGCTCCAGGATGTGTCCGCGGAGTCACTGAGCGTGGAATTTTCGCGAATCCGGCCTGAACTTCCCATCATTCTTTGCTCTGAAGTGGGGAAAATAGTAACTTTAGATCGTATTCGGGCGTCCGGAGTGACTGAAATTGTCGCCACCCCGGTCGATCCGGGAGAGCTGGCCATAGCGGTGGAGCGCGCCCTGCGCACCGGCGCCCGTCGCCTCTGAGGGGGAACATGCCATGGCCGTGGTTTTGGTCATCGAAGATGACGACCATCTGCGTCGCCTCTTGCGCGCGGTCTTGGAGCGCGCGGGCTACACAGTGGAGGACGCTCCCAACGGAGCCGCCGGGCTGAGGCGGTTCTATTCCCACCCGGCGGACGTGGTCGTCACGGACATCATCATGCCGGAAAAGGAAGGGCTTGAGACCATCATCGAGCTGAAGCGCGACCATCCGGATGTGAAGATCATCGCCATTTCCGGCGGGGGAGCGCGGCTGGATGCGCAATACCTGCCGTCCGCCAAGGCGCTCGGCGCCGATTGCACCATCGAGAAGCCCTTCGAGCCGCGCGAGGTGATCGAGGCGGTCGGCGGCCTGTTGCGCAAACAGGCCGTCCGGTAATCTCCCCGGGCGGACAACGCCCGGTCTCCATGCGCCTCTCGTTCCCGGTAGGGCTGCTGCTTCTTCTCTGCGCCTGCGCGGGCGGCGAGGACCGCCGCTTCGATGTCTGCCAGGCGCTGCTGCCGGCCTTCCTGGCGGAGGGCGAACGGGCCGAGGTGCTGGATCGGAGCGTCTCGCCCGACGATCCCCGGCGCATCCAGATCGAATTCGTGCGGCGCGCCCCGTTCCTGGCCGGGTCCGGAACATTGTCCTGCATCTTCGCGGGCGACGGGCGCGGCGGCCGACTCGGCCTGGTCGCGATCGAGGAGACCGGATCGGGGCCGCTTTCGGACGTCAAGCTTCAGCTCCTGCGCCGCGAGCTGAGCCACGAGCTCGGCGTGGATCTGAACC
>DATIDB010000309.1:0-9526 GCA_035456545.1 Alphaproteobacteria bacterium
CTGCCCCACTTGCCCGAGGGCGCCGAGCGGATCAATTTGACCTTAAGGCGGGTGACCGCGGCCAAGCCGTAACCCGCCAACTCGACAGGCGCGGAAGGCCAAATCAATCTGCGGAGCACCGGCTCCGGCGGGTCCCCCGGCAGAATTATCACCCCTGCCGGGGATACCACTGGAAGGCTTCGTTCTCACCCCACCCAGGGCCGCGCGGAACCGGCAGCCGAACATACCCGGGATGCGCTAACGCGCAAATCCAGCATCATGGGAGAGTCGAAAGGCCGTCCGGGTCATACTCGACAACCTCGCGACCGACATCCGGACCCCAGTCGAAGGCCTTCCGCATGGCTTCAGGGGTCATTCCCACCAGCAAGTCCTTGAGCGTGCAGCGCGGCCGAGGATGCAGGCGTTCGGGCGCCTTGCTCATGACGCCTGCCCGTTCCCCTGCGGCGCGGCGCCGTTGCCCTCCGCAGGGCTGCCCTTGGCGACGCCGACGAGGGCCGGCCGCAACAGCCGGTCGTGCATGATCCAGCCGGCCTGCATCACCTGCACCACCGTGCCCGCCGGCTGTCCGGTGTTCGGGACCTCGAACATGGCCTGGTGCCGGTTGGGGTCGAAGCGCTCGCCCGGCGCGGGCTCGATCTTGCGGACGCCGTTGCGCTCGAAGACTTGGAGCAGCTCGCGCTCGGTGAGCGACACGCCGTCGGCAAGCGTCTTCAGCGCCTCGTCGCTCTCCAGCGCGGCGGCCGGGACCGCGTCGAGCGCGCGCCGCAGGTTATCGGCGACGTTGAGGAGCTCGCGCGCGAACCCGGCGGCGGCATAGCGCACCTGCTCCTCGCGGTCGCGCTGGGTGCGCCGGCGCACGTTCTCCGTCTCCGCCAGCGCCCGCAGGAGCTGGTCCTTGAGGCTCGCCACCTCTCCTTCCAGGCGCGCGAGCGGATCCTCCGCAGCCTGTTCGGCCGGGGCGGCTTCGGCGGGCTGCTCGCTCGGCGCGCCCTCCTCCGCTTCCGGAGCGTCTCGATCGTTCTTCTGCTCGTGCTGCTGCATCGCCTTCCGTCAACGTCTCAGGGTTAGCCGATGATCCGGCCGATGACCTTTGCCGTGTAATCCACCATGGGGATGATCCGGGCGTAATTCATGCGCGTCGGCCCGACCACGCCGATGGCCCCGACGATCCGCTCGCGCCCGTCGCGATAGGGCGCGAAGACGACCGAGCAGCCGGCGAGGCTGAACAGCTCGTTCTCCGCGCCGATATAGATCTGGACGCCCTCGGCCCCTTGCGTGGCGTCGAGCAGCTTGACCATGGAGTCGCGGGCGTCGAGCGCGGCCAAAAGCGCGCGCACCCGCTCGAGGTCGCTCAAGGCCGTCACGTCCTCCAGCAGGCGCGACTGGCCTTTGACGATGACGGCGCCGGCCTGCACGCCGCCCCAGATCGCCAGCCCCTGCTCCACCAGCTTGCCGGTGAGTTGGTCGAGCTCCGCCCGGCTCGCCTCCAGCTCCACGAGGATCTGCTGGCGCGCCTCGCTCAAGTTGCGGCCGACCAGGCGCTGCGTGAGGTAGTTGCCCGCCTCCACCAGCGCAGAGGGCGGCATGGCCGCCGGCAGATCGACGATGCGGTTCTCGACGAGCCCGCCCTCGGCGACCAGCACGACCAGCGCCCGTCCCGGGCCGATCTGCACGAATTCGATATGCTTCAGGGGCCGCTCGACCTTGGGCGCGACCACGAGGCCCGCGCAATGCGACAGGCCCGATAGCATCTCCGTCGCCTGCTCCAGGACCTCCGCCAGGCTCTTGCCCGCCGCGCGGCACTGACCGTCGATCGAGGCCCGCTCCTCCTGCGTCAGGCTGCCGATCTCCAGAAGCCCGTGCACGAAGAGCCGCAAGCCAAGCTCCGTCGGCAGCCGTCCGGCGGAGGTGTGCGGCGCGTAGAGAAGCCCCGATTCCTCGAGATCGGCCATGACGTTGCGGATCGTCGCCGGCGAGAGCGTGAGCCCGAGCTTGCGCGAGATCGTGCGCGAGCCGACGGGCTCGCCCGTCTCCACATAGGCTTCCACCACGGTCCGCAGGATTTCGCGGGACCGCTCCGTCAGCTCGCCGATCGCCATCTGATTGAGCGACATAAGCCTCTGGCGCTTTTCAGGAATGCGGGGGCGCCCGGAATGTAGTGAGGGGTGCCGGGAGCGTCAATTGCGGCGCCGCTTTACGGAAGGCGGCGAGGAACCGATAGTGTGGGCCCTTCCCCGCCTCACATCCCGGAGCCGCGATGCCGACCACCCCTCCCTCCCCTCGTCCCGGCGGCCGCGCGCCGAGCGCGTTGCGCACGGTCACCCTGGAGCCTCATGTCTCCAAGCATGCCGAGGGCTCCTGCCTCGCGCGGTTCGGCGACACGCATGTGCTCTGCACCGCTTCGCTCGAGGAGCGCGTGCCGCCCTTCTTGAGGAATACCGGGCGCGGCTGGGTCACCGCCGAGTATGGCATGCTGCCGCGCTCGACGACCTCGCGCACCGACCGCGAAGCGGCGAGCGGCCGTCAATCCGGACGCACTCACGAGATTCAGCGGCTGATCGGCCGCTCCTTGCGCGCCGTGACCGATATGACCGGCTTCGGCGAGCGCCAGATCCGCGTGGATTGCGACGTGCTCCAGGCCGATGGCGGCACGCGCACGGCCGCCATCACCGGCGCCTTCGTCGCGCTTTCCGCCGCCTTCCATCACCTCTTGCGCATCAAGGCGATCGCGCGCCTGCCGATCCGCGATCAGGTCGCGGCCGTCTCCTGCGGCGTCGTCGGCGGCGTTGCGGTGCTGGATCTGGATTACAGCGAGGATTCCGGCGCGGAGGTCGACGCCAATTTCGTGCTCACCGGCTCGGGCGGCATCGTCGAGGTGCAAGCGACCGCGGAGGCAAAGGTCTTCGACCAGGCGCGCCTGCTGGCGATGCTGGAGCTGGCGCGCGAGGGCACGGCCGCGCTCTTCGAGCTGCAGCGCCAAGCCATCCAACGGCACGGCTGAGCGGCCTTGTGATGGCCCGGCGTTGCGAGGGCGGCCGGCTCGTCGTCGCGAGCCACAATCCCGGCAAGGTGCGCGAGATCGGCGACCTCCTCCGCCCCTTCGGCTTCAAGGCGGTGCCCGCGGCAGAGCTGGGCCTGCCCGAGCCGGAGGAGACCGGCTTCAGCTTCGCGGAGAACGCGGAGCTGAAGGCGCGCGCGGCCGCGCGGGTCGCCCGGCTGCCCGCACTCGCCGACGATTCGGGACTGGTGGTCCCGGCCCTCGGCGGCGCGCCGGGCATCCATTCGGCCCGCTGGGCCGGGCCGCAGAAGGACTTCACCCTCGCCATGGAGCGGGTGCACAAGGAGCTGGGCGCGAAGCTCGATCTCCGCGCCCACTTCGTCTGCGCCCTTGCGCTGGCATGGCCGGACGGCCATGTCGAGGTCTTCGAAGGCCGGGTGGACGGAACCCTGGTCTGGCCTCCGCGCGGAACGCGGGGCTTCGGATATGACCCGATGTTCCTGCCCGAAGGCGGGGCGCAAACCTTCGGCGAGATGGAGCCGGCCGCAAAACACCAGGTCAGCCATCGCGCCCGCGCTTTCGCGAAGCTGATGGCCGCCTGTTTTGGGACGGACAATGGAATTCCCTAATATACGTACGAACCTGGCCGCGTTGCCGAAGCCGGGGTTCGGGTTGTACGTACACTGGCCATTCTGCCAGTCAAAGTGCCCTTATTGCGACTTCAACAGCCACGTACGGGACGCCATCGACGAACACCGCTGGCGGCGCGCGCTCCTGGCCGAGCTGGACCATTTCGCGGAGCGTACCGGCCCCCGCCGCCTGACCAGCATCTTTTTCGGCGGCGGGACGCCGTCCTTGATGGCGCCCGAGACCGTCGCCGCGGTGATCGACCGGGCGGCCGAGCGCTGGGGATTTGCCGACAGGCCCGAGATCACGCTGGAGGCCAATCCAGGCTCAGCCGATGCCGGCCGTTTCGCCGGGTATCGCACGGCGGGGGTCGGACGGCTGTCCCTCGGCGTTCAGGCTTTGAATGATTCCGATTTGCGGTTCCTCGGCCGCCGGCACAACGCGGCCGAGGCGCGCGCGGCGATCGCGCTGGCCGAGCGGCTCTTCGAGCGCCGGTCCTTCGACCTGATCTATGCGCGGCCGGGGCAGCGGGCAGATGCCTGGGCGCGGGAGCTGGGCGAGGCGCTGGCCATGGCCGGCGACCATCTCTCGCTTTATCAGCTCACCATCGAGGCCGAGACCCCCTTCGGTGCGGCGTTCCGGCGCGGCGAGCTGACGCCCATGCCCGAGAACGAGGCCGCGCGGCTCTACGAATTGACGCAGGAGATCATGGATCGGGCCGGTCTGCCCGCCTATGAGATCTCCAACCACGCGCGCCCGGGCGGCGAAAGCCGGCACAACCTCACCTATTGGCGCTATGGCGACTATGTCGGGATCGGCCCCGGGGCGCATGGGCGGCTCACGGTGAGCGGCCGCAAGCTGGCGCTCCGGCAGCATCGGGCGCCCGAGGCGTGGCTCGGCCAAGTCGAGCGGGAGGGTCACGCCACGCGAACCCAGTCCCTCGTTGCGCCCGAGGAGCGCGTCGCCGAGATGGCGATGATGGGCCTGCGCCTGGCCGAGGGGGTGTGGAAGACCCGGATCGAGGAGGAGACCGGCGCCCCCCTGGAAGCCTGGGTGGACTCCGCGGCGCTCGCCCGGCTGGTCGAAGGCGGGTTTCTTTTCCTCGACGACAAGCGGATCGTCGCCACGCCCGAGGGCCGCCAGCGCCTGAACGCGGTCCTGGCCGCGCTGCTCGCCTAGAACCCCAGCTCCTCGAAGGTCTTCGGCGCGGGATCGATGACGACCGGCCCCTCGCGCCGGACCTCCAGCACGGCCAGGCCGCGCTCCACGCCGCCATCGGCGGTCAGGCGGAAGATGCCGTCGATCCCCGCAAATCCGTTCGGCTGGGTGAGGGTCTCGGGCGAGAAATCCGGGCCGGACGGGGAGCGCGCAAGCACCGAGGCGAGGGCGGTCCCGTCATAGCCGAGCGAGGCCAGGCGCGGCGGCGCCTCGGCATAGAATTCGCGATACCGCGCGGCGAAGTTGGCCCAGGGGCCCGGCTCGGGCGCGGCGAACCAGCCGCCGATCAGCGTCGGCTCGGCGCCCAGCGTCGGATCGTCCCAGAGCGCGGTCCCGAGAAATTTCACCTTGGCCGGATCGATGTCGTGATAGGCGAGAAGGGGGGCGAGCACCCGCACGCGGTTGCCGCCCTCGGGAAGCAGCACGGCATCCATCTCCGAACCCAGCGCAGTCACCAGGGGCGAGAGCTTCGTCTCCTCGGGCGCATAGCGCTGGATGGCGCCGATCGCCGCTCCGGTGCGCGCCGCGCTCTGGTAGAGGGCGTTGACGACCGCATCGCCATAGGGCGAGGCGGGGGCGAGCACCGCGATCCGCCGCAGGCCGCGGCTGGAGGTGTATCCGACCACGCGCTGCACCTGGATGCGCGGCAGGATGCCCATCACCCACACCCCGTCGCCGGAAACGTTGAGATCGGTCGAGAAGGAGACGAGCGGCACGGCGGCCGTGCGCGCGACCGGGCCGGCCGCGGCGACCTGCTGCCCGAAGAGGGGCCCCAGGATCATCCGCGCGCCCTCCGCGACCGCCGCCTCCGCCGCCCGGCGCGCGCCATCGGGATCGCCGCCGGTATCCTTCACGATCAAGGAGAAGCGATCGTCGGCGGTGTCGAAGAGCGCCATCTCCGCGCCGTGCAGCAGCGCCTCGCCGAGCTTGGAATTCGGGCCCGAGAGCGGCAGCAGCAGCGCCACGCGAATGCGGTCGTCTACGGCGCCGGTCAGCTCCTCGCTGTCCACCGGCGAGGTCGGCGCGGCGAGCGGCGGCCCTTCGGCGACGGGCGCTTGCTGGGAGGAGGGCGGCTCCGCTACTTTCCCCGACATGCAGCCGGCAAGCCCGAGAACCAGGGCCAAAGCCGCCGCCCGGCCGAGGCTGCCGGCGCTCCGTCCGAGCCAGGATGTCGAAACGCTCCGAGCCACGCGGCTCCTCCTCAGGCAAAGCGCCTGCCGCGTCGATCGCGACGGCGGACGAGCCTAGCGGCGGGCGATCCGCAAGTAAATCAGGCGGGGCCGGGGGAGGGCTCCTGGTCGTCGCCACCCCCATCGGCAATCTCGGCGACATCACCTTGCGCGCCCTCGAGGCGCTGCGCGAGGCGGACGCGATCGCCTGCGAGGATACGCGCGTCACCGCCAAACTGCTCGCCCGCCACGGCATTCGCCGGCCGCTGATCGCCTATCACGAACACAACGCCGCGCGCGTCGAGCCGCAGCTCGTCCGCCGCATGGTCGCTGGCGAGCGGATCGCGCTGGTGAGCGATGCCGGCACGCCGCTGGTCTCCGATCCGGGCGAAGGACTGGTCAAGGCGGCCATCGAGGCGGACGTAAAAATCATTGCTCTGCCCGGGCCTTCCGCCGCGCTCGCCGCGCTCGCGGTCTCGGGCCTTCCCGCGGAGCCGTTCCTCTTCGCCGGATTCCCGCCCGCGAAGAGCGGCGAGCGGCGGCGCTTCCTTGCGGGGCTCGCCGCGGTCCCCGCCACGCTGATCCTTTACGAAGCCCCGCACCGCCTGGCGGAGAGCCTGACCGACATGGCCGAAACGCTTGGCGACCGTCCGGCGGCGGTGGCGCGCGAGCTGACCAAGCTGCACGAGGAGGTGCTGCGCGGCGGTCTCGCCGAATTGGCCCGGAGCCTCGGTGGGGGCGCGCCGCCGCGCGGCGAGATCGTGGTGGTCGTCGGGCCGCCGCAGCCGGAAGCGGGCAGGGGAGCCGATCTCGATTCGGTGCTGCGCGAGGCGATGGCGCGCTTGAGCCTGCGCGACGCGGTCGCCGAGGCGTCGGCGATCACGGGACTGCCGCGCCGCGAGGTCTATGCCCGCGCTCTGGTCCTTCAAGGGGAGGGAGGATGACGGCGGATCCGCGCGCACGCAGAATCAGGGCCTGGCGGCGCGGCCGCTGGGCCGAGCGGCGGGCGGCCCTCTTCCTGCGCCTCAAGGGCTTCCGCATCCTTGCGCGCGGCTACAAGGTCCCGGTCGGCGAGATCGACATCATCGCCCGACGCGGCAAGCTGCTCGCCTTCGTCGAGGTCAAGGCGCGCGCCACGCTCGACGGCGCGGCCGAGGCGCTCAATGCGCGCCAACGCCGCCGCATCGAGCGGGCGGCCGGCTGGTTCCTCGCCGCCCGGCCGGAGATGTCGGGGTGCGAGCTGCGTTACGATCTGATGCTCATCGCCCGCTGGCGCTTCCCAGTGCATATTGGCGATGCTTGGCGCTGACGAGGGGCGATCGGCCAGGGGGGAGGACGGAATCGGAGCGATGAGCGCAATCGGGCGCTGCTGGATGGCCGCGGCGGCGCTCGCCTTGGTGGGCTGCAGCACGACCGGCGTCGCGGTCGGGGCCGGCGCCGCGACCGCGGTCGCCGCCAGCGAGGAGCGTGGGCTCTCCGGCGCGGTCAGCGACACCGCGATCGAAGCCCAGATCAACGCCCTTTTGCTCCAGCGCGATTTCGAGACCTTCCGCAAGGTCGGCGTGAAATCCTATGAGCGGCGCGTGCTCCTGACCGGCCAGGTCCAACGGCCGGAGATGCGGCTGGACGCGGTGCGGCTGGCCTGGCAGGTGCGCGGCGTCAAGGAGGTGATCAACGAGATCGAGGTCACCGAGGCGGGCGGCACGGAGGCCTATGCGCACGACGTGTGGATCAGCACCCAGCTCCGCAGCAAATTGCTGATCGACAAGGAGATCCTCTCGATCAACTACTCTGTCGAGACGGTCGGCGGCACGGTCTATCTCATGGGGTTCGCGCGCAGCTCGGAAGAACTGGCCCGGGTCGAGGCGCATGCCCGCAACCTCGGCTATGTGCGCCGGGTTGTGAGCTATGTCAGGGTCGGAAACGAGGACGGCTGATGGAGCAGACCGGCGCGGACACGCGGGAGGCGGCCGAAGCGGTGCTGGCGCGGATCGGCGCGGCCGGTGACGGCGAGATCGACCTCGCGGAAGGCGCGCTCGCCCTGGCCGCTCTCGATCGCCCGCAAGTGCCGCTCGCGCGCTACCGCGAGCATCTCCACGAATTGGCGGGGGAGGTTGCCGGACAGGTCGAGGCGGGCGGAGCGGGGCAGGGGACAATTCAAGCCGCGGCCCTCGCCCGCTCGCTCTTCGAGCGCATGGGCTATGACGGCGACCGGCTCACCTATGACGATCTCCAGAACGCCAACCTCATGCGCGTCATCGACCGGCGCAAAGGGCTCCCGGTCGCGCTCGGCATCCTAATGATCCACGCCGCGCGCGCACAGGGTTGGGCGATGGTGGGGCTGAGCTTTCCGGCTCATTTCCTCGTGCGCCTCGACAGCGGCGCCGAGCGGCTGATCCTCGATCCCTTCGCGCGCGGCGGCGTGGTGGACGCCACCCGGCTGCGCGAGCTGTTGAAGGAGGTGGCCGGGGAGGGGGCCGAGCTGAAGCCGTCGCATTACGAGCCGGTGCCCGACCGCGCGGTCCTGCTGCGCCTGCAGAACAACATCAAGACGCGCCTCCTGCGCGACGGCAAGCTGGAGGCGGCCGCCCGCGTGATCATGCGCATGCTGAGCTTCGCGCCGGAGGAGGCGGTCCTCTGGCGTGAGGCCGGGCTGGTCGAGGCGCGGCTCGGCAACCTGAAGCGGGCGATTGGGCTGATCGAGGCCTGGCGCGACAAGAGTCCCGGCGAGGCGCAGCGCCGGCAGGCGGCGGTGCTTCTCCAGGAGCTGGCGCAGCGGCTGCATTAGCAATGCAGCCGCAGAGGGGCGGGGCTGCTATAGTCCGGCGCTCCGCAGGATTCTCAGCAGCGGGTCGGGACCATGAGCCTCGCCGTCGGCATCCAGATGGACCCCATCGAGGGGGTCAACATCGACGCCGATTCGACCTTCGCCCTCGCGCTCGAGGCGCAGGCCCGCGGCCACGGCCTCTTCCATTACCTGCCCCAGCATCTGGTGCTGCGCGAGGGGCGCATCCGCGCCAAGGCGCGCGCGCTTTCCGTCAAGCGCGAGAAAGGCGCGCATTTCCGGCTGGGGAGCCCGCAGCTCCTGGACCTCGCCAGCCTCGACGTGATCCTGATGCGTCAGGATCCGCCTTTCGACATGGCCTACATCACCGCCACGCATCTTCTGGAGCAGGTGCATCCCCAGACGCTGGTCGTGAACGACCCGGTGCATGTGCGCAACGCGCCCGAGAAGCTCTATGTCACCCATTTCCACGAGCTGATGCCGCCCACGCTGATCGCCTCGGACAAGGAGCAGATCCTGGAGTTCCGCGCAGCGCATGGCGACATCATCGTCAAGCCGCTCTTCGGCAATGGTGGCGCCGGCGTCTTCCGCATCACCGGCGGCGACGAGAACCTCGGCTCGCTGCTGGAGATGTTCGAGATCGCCTTCCGTGGCGAGCTTTTCGTCGTGCAGCGTTACCTGCCGGACGTGCGCAAGGGCGACAAGCGCATCATCCTGGTAGAAGGCGAG
>DATIDB010000310.1:0-6927 GCA_035456545.1 Alphaproteobacteria bacterium
ACGGGCAATTTCGCGTCCATCACCAGCTGGGCGAGCGCGAGAGCGACCGCGGCGCCACCCATATCCTTCTTCATCAGCAGCATCGAAGCGCCCGGCTTGATGTCGAGCCCGCCGGAATCGAAGCAGACGCCTTTGCCGACCAGGGTGACCTTCGGTCCCGTGCGGCCCCAGCGCAGATCGACGAGGCGTGGAGCGCGCTCGCTCGCCCGCCCAACGGCATGGATCGCCGGGTAGTTCTCCTCAAGCAGCGCCTCGCCGACGATGGTGGCGACCGAGGCGCCATGGGCGGCGCCGACGCGCTCGGCGGCGTCGGCCAGCTCGGCCGGGCCCATGTCGCCGGCGGGCGTGTTGATGAGGTCGCGCACCAGATAGACGGCCTCGGCCGTGCGGGTCACGGCGCCGCGATCGGCCTTTCCCGGCCAGGCGAGGCGCGCCGGCGTGCGCTCCCTGGACTTGTAGCGGGAATAGGCATAGGCGCCGAGCGCCCAGCCCAGCGCCGCGCGTCCCTGCGCCGCCTCGTCGAGCTCATCCTCGATCAGCCGGTAGTCGCCCTCGGGCAGCCCCGACGGCAACGCGCCGTAGGGCCACAGATCGTCCTCCTCGGCGACGCCGATCAGGACCTCGGCGATGCCGCCCTCGGGAGCCGGGATGAGACAGGTCCGCCCGCTCGCCCCGACGAAGCGGTTGGATTCGACCCAGGCGGCCACGCGCTTCTCCTGATGCGCCACCCAGTCCTTGAGCGTGGCCGCCGAGAGCGGGCGAACGGGAATGGCGGGGCCGCCGGCGGCGATGAGGGATTCGATCATCGGCTGTCCTTCGGGGAAGGGCGTCGCAAGGCCGGGAGCATAGCGGCAGATACCGGTCGCGCCAGCCCTCCTTGACGCGCAGACATTCCTAATGTTCCATGCGCTCCGAACCGCAACGGGAGGGGGGCCCATGGCGGAGCTGACGCTGGTCATCGGCAACAAATCGTTCTCGTCCTGGTCTCTGAGGCCCTGGCTCGCGCTAAAGCAGATCGGATTGCCCTTCCGAGAGGTGTTGGTCCTTCTGCGCCGGCCGCAGACCAAAGCGGAAATCCTGAGATACTCGCCCTCCGGCAAGGTGCCGTATCTGACCGACGGTTCGCTCGGGGTCTGGGATTCGCTGGCCATCCTCGAATACCTGAATGAGCTGAAACCCGAGGCGGGGCTCTGGCCGTCCGACCGTGGGGCGCGGGCGGTCGCGCGCGCCGTCTCGGCGGAGATGCATTCGGGCTTCCCCGCGCTGCGCCAGCATCTGAGCATGGACCTGAAGCGCAAGCCCGCGCGCGGCGAGTGGCCGTCGGAGGCAACCGCGGACATTGAGCGCGTTCGGGCGATCTGGACCGAGTGCCGCCAGCGGTTCGGGTCCGCAGGTCCGTTCCTCTTCGGCGGGTTCACCGCCGCCGATGCGATGTATGCGCCGGTCGTAACCCGGTTCCACCGCTATGGCGTGTCGCTGGATCGTGAACTCGAGGCATATCGCGACGCCGTGCTCGCGCTCCCCGCGATGCGGGAGTGGACCGACGCCGCCCAGAAGGAGTCGTAAGATCATGGCCGGTCTCTGTCTCGCCATCGGCAACAAGGCCTATTCGTCCTGGTCCCTGCGCGCGTGGCTGGCGGCAAAACACGCCGAACTCACCTTTGAGGAGGTCGTGATCCCGCTCGACCGGCCCGAGAGCGCTGCTGAGCTGCGGCAGCACTCGCCATCCGGTCGTGTCCCCTGCCTTTCTCATGGCCCGATTCGAGTCTGGGACACGTTGGCCATCATCGAGACCGTGGCGGAGACCCCGAAAGGCGCAAAGCTATGGCCGACTGACAGGGCTCAGCGCGCCCGGGCGCGCGCCATTTCGGCCGAGATGCATTCGGGCTTCGCGGCGCTCCGCCGGCACCTTCCCATGGACCTGAAGCGCAAGCCCGCGCCGCTCGCCTATCCCGCGGAGGTCGCGGCCGAGATCGCCCGCATCGAGGCGATCTGGGCCGAATGCCGCGCGGCGAGGCCGGATGGCGGGCCCTTCCTCTTCGGCGCGTTCTCCGCGGCCGACGCGATGTTCGCTCCGGTCGCCACCCGGTTCCGCAGCTACGCCGTGCCGCTTTCCAGGACGAGCGCGGAGTATTGCGATGCCATCTATGCCCATCCGCCGATGGGCGAGTGGATCGCCGCCGCCATCGCCGAGCCCTGGACTATCGAGCATCCGAAGCCCTAGCCGCTTGCCGGGTGCGGCCGTGAGGGCTACGAACGGCGCATGCGCCTGCGCCTCGCCTTCATGGGAACGCCCGACTTTGCGGTACCGAGCCTCGCGGGGTTGATCGGGGCCGGGCACGAGATCGCCGCCGTCTACACGCAGCCGCCCCGGCCCGCCGATCGTGGCCATCGCCAGCGGGTGAGCCCCGTCGCCGCCCTCGCCCAAGCGCGGGGAATCGAGACGCGCTGGCCCGCCAGCCTGCGCGATCCCGAGGAATGGCGCGCCTTCGCGGGGCTGCGCCTCGACGCGGCTGTCGTGGTCGCCTACGGGCTCCTCCTTCCGAAGCCGATCCTGGAGGCGCCGCGGCTCGGCTGCGTCAATCTGCATGCCTCGCTGCTGCCGCGCTGGCGGGGCGCCGCGCCGATCGAGCGCGCGGTCCAGGCCGGCGACCGCGAAACGGGCCTGACGTTCATGCGGATGGAGGAGGGGCTCGACACCGGCCCGATCCTTGCGGCCGAGCCCATGTCGATCGCACCGGACGAGACCGGCGGCAGCCTGACCCGAAAACTCTCCGAGCGCGGGGGAGCGATCCTCCCGGCCTGGATCGCCGATCTTGCGCAAGCGCGCCTGAAACCCCGGCCGCAACCCGCCGAGGGGGCGACCTATGCGCCCAAGCTCACCCGCCCCGAGGCGCGGCTCGACTGGCGGAAGCCGGCGAGAGCGCTGGAGCGCGAGGCACGCGCCTTCGATCCCTGGCCGGGAAGCTGGTTTCTCCATGGGGAAGAGCGGATCAAGGTGCTGAAGGCGCGTCTGGTCGAGGGGTCCGGCGCCCCGGGGACGGTGCTGGGCCCCGGCCTGACGGTGGCCTGCGGCGAAGGCGCGTTGCGGCTGATCGAGGTGCAGCGGCCCGGGCGCGCCGCGATGTCCGACGAGGCGCTCCTGCGCGGCTTCGCGATTCCGCCTGGAACCATGCTGCCGTGACGGTCCGCTGGAAGCTCACGCTCGAATATGACGGCGGCGGCCTCGTCGGCTGGCAGCGCCAGGCGAACGGGCTTTCGGTGCAGCAGGCGCTGGAGGAAGCGGTTGAGCGCTTTTGCGGCGAGAGCGTGGCCGCGGCGGCGGCTGGACGAACCGATGCCGGCGTGCATGCCTTGGGACAGGTGGCGCAGATCGACCTCGACCGCGAGGTCTCGGCCGGCACCTTGCGCGATGCGCTGAACTTCCATCTGAGGCCGCTGCCGGTCTCGGTCCTCTCGGCCGAGCCCGCTCCGGAGGGGTTTCATGCCCGCTTCTCGGCCGTGCAGCGGCGCTATCGCTACCGGATCGTGAACCGCCGCGCGCCGCTTGCGCTCGATGCCGGACGCGCCTGGCGCGTGTCGAAGCCCTTGGATGCGCAGGCGATGCACCGCGCCGCGCAAGCCCTCCTCGGACGGCACGACTTCACCAGCTTTCGCGCGAGCCTCTGCCAGGCCGCATCGCCGGTGAAGACGCTCGATGTCTTGGAGGTGACGCGGCACGGCGAAGAGATCGCGATCCGCGCCGAAGCGCGCTCCTTCCTGCATCATCAGGTGCGCAACATGGTGGGGAGCCTCAAGCTGGTGGGCGAGGGCCGTTGGGCGGAGGCCGACATCCTGCGCGCGCTCGAGGCCCGCGACCGGACCGCGGCGGGTCCGACCGCCCCGGCGCACGGACTCTATCTCGTCGAGGTGCGCTACTGAGCTCCGTGGAGACGGGATATCTCGCCCCGGAAGGGTTCCTCGAGCCGCTCCTCGAGGAGCTGGGCGAGGTCTCGGCCGTGCACGGCCGGCTCGCGCTCGCGCCGGGTCCGCCGCGCGCCTCGGCCTGGGCGCAGAATGTCTGGTTCGAGCCCATGCGGATCGAGATCGCTTCGATCGGCGATGCGGCGAGGCGCCTGCGTGCGATCCAGCGCAATTGGGCGCTCTACGATTTCCAGCTTCATCGCCGCGCGGCCCTGATCCAGGCGCAGCTCCCGAGGGTCTCGGCCAAGCCGCTCCGCTTCACGGAGCCGCCGCCGGCCGCTCCGCTGGGCTCCTGGACTCTCCTGGAGGCGAGCATGGTCCTTGCCGCGCCGCGCTGCTCCAGCCCCTTTCCCCATGGCGAGGCGCGGTTCGTGGAGGACCGGACCGGCCCGCCCAATCGCGCCTATCTCAAGCTCTGGGAGGCGTTCACCCTCCTCGACCGACGCCCCGGGCCGGGCGCTCTCTGCCTCGATCTCGGCTCCAGCCCCGGCGGCTGGACCTGGGCGCTGCAGAAACTGGGCGCGCGGGTCATCAGCGTCGACAAGGCGCCGCTCGACCCCAAGGTGGCTGCCCTGCCGGGGGTCACGCATCGGCGGCAAAGCGCCTTCGCGCTCGATCCGGCGGAGATCGAGCCGGTCGATTGGCTGTTCTCGGATGTGATCTGCTATCCCGCGCGCCTCTTGCGGCTCGTCGAGCGGTGGATGGCCTCCGGCCGCGCCCGCAACCTGCTCTGCACCATCAAGTTCCAGGGCGCGACCGACCACCAGACGGCGCGCGCCTTCGCCGCGATCCCCGGATCGCGCCTGATGCATCTCGGCGTGAACAAGCACGAGCTGACCTGGGCGCTACTGCGCTAGCCCCGATTCTCAGGCCTGTTCCTCGGGAGCCTCGAGGTCCGCCTTCAGTAACTCGCAGACCGCCGCCACCCGCGCCGTCATCGGCTTGCCGAGATCGCCGCCGAGATGGTCGTCCGCGGTCAGCCAGTGATAGGCCTCGCTGACCTCGGCGGCGGTGGCTCCGGTCGCAAGGATGTCGAGCACCAGCCGCTCCTCGGCAGGGCCGATGATCTCGAAGACATCCCGTGCCTTCGCCGGGTGTTCCGCGGTGGCGGCGGGGTTGGGCATGGCTGATCTCCCCCGGTTCGGTCTTGGGTCTAGACAACGCGGAGGCGTCGGCGGCGTTCGGTCGTGGGAGATCAGTCCGGATCTCGGGCGCCGGGAAGGGCCCGGCGCGCCCGCGCCACCTCCTCGGGTGGGATTGCGCCGGAGTCGGCGAAGGCCAGCAGCAGCCGCTCATCTCCCAGAAAATGGTCGAGCACGCCCCCCAGCAGCTCCGGATCGGCCGCCCGCATCCTGAGCTCCGCGGGGCCAAGGCCGGTCATCGCCAGAAACCGCCCCAGCCGCTCCGGCTCCTCGGCCAGGAATGCCAAGGCTCGCAAGGCCAGGGCTTCTGCCGCGTCCGTCTCGGAACGCGCCGGCCGGCTCATTCCTTCCCCCCGAGGCGAGCGGTTTCGGTCAGTCACAGTCCTGCCCGGCCGCGATCTTTCCCATAGGCTGCAGTTCTATCCGGACGTCGTCCGAATCCAAGCGCAAACGGGGGCAGTCGGGCCGATATTGCAACGCGACAAGCGTTCGAGCCGTTTGCAGGCTGGCGCGAGAAGGTATTTCTGTTACAAGAAGATATTGCGCAATTAAGGGATAGGAAACGACTTTGCCACTCTTGTTTCACTGGGAACTGCCGGATATAGTGGGGCCGGATTGCTGCGGTGCAATAAGACTTTCGGTCGGGGTGCGATGAACCAGATTTCTCCTGCAAGCCGAGAACCGGGCGAATTGGACGGGTTCTTCCTCGAAGATATCCGCCCCGGCATGACCGCGGCCTATGCGCGCACGGTCACGGAAGCCGATGTGATCCTCTTCGCCGGCGTATCGGGCGACCAGAACCCGGTGCATCTCAATCAGGAATTCGCCGAGGCGACCCGTTTCAAGGGCCGCATCGCGCACGGGATGCTGACCGCCAGCTTCATTTCGACCGTCCTCGGCAATAAGCTGCCGGGGCCCGGATGCATCTATGTCAGCCAGAGCCTGCAGTTCAGGGCGCCGGTCCGCGCGGGTGACACCGTTCATACCCGAGTGACCGTGCAGGAGGTCGACCTGGCCAAAGGCCGGGTTCGGCTGGAGACCGTCTGCCGCGTCGGCGATGTCGTCGTGATCGAAGGCGAGGCGGTCCTCATGGTGCCGCGGCGGCTCGCCGCGGCGGCCGAGTAGGGAGAAGGGCGCCGCTCAGGCCTGCCCGCGCGCGCCGCGCTGGGGCGAGCGCCGAGCCGCCGCCTGGACCAGGAGGAACAGGTCCCTGCGCATCACGTCGTCGCGAATCGCCTGGAAGCTCTGGATGATTTCGGCAACCTCCGGGAGATTGGGCTCCGAGGGACCGAGGGCCGGCGCGCCGTCCAGGAAATAGCCGATTCCCACCGCTAGGCGATCGGCCAGCACCAGGAGCTGGCGCGGCGCCAGGCGGCTGCTGCCCCGCTCCATGCGCCGGACTTGCTGCTCGGTGAGACCCAGCGCCCGCGCAAGCTCCGCCTGGGTCAGGGCGAGGGCGATGCGCCGCTCGCGGATGCGCGCCCCGACATAGCGGTCCACCGGATCGGGGTCGCGGCGGCGTCCTGGCATGGACATGGCTGGCTCTCCCTGCTGTTTGCCGACTATTGGCCTTCCTCGGCGAGCTGCCCGGCGCTGCGGGCGCGCTTCTCGTTCGAGCGGCCGTTCACCGTCAGCGCCCAGGCGACGGCGCCCAGCGCGCAACCGAGCGCGATCCCGGCCGCCTGCCCCGCCGCGACGCCGGTGATCCCAATGGCTTCGGCGCGCGCCACGCCCCAGGCGAGCCATGCGCCGGCGATCTCGCCCAACGCAGCCGCGACCCTCGCCAAGGCGAACATTCCGCGCCGGTCCCGCGACGGGGAGC
>DATIDB010000311.1:0-4577 GCA_035456545.1 Alphaproteobacteria bacterium
CCAGCACGCCGTCCAGGGCGAGAGCCAGGTCAGCCAGGGGAACGCGATCGGATCGATCCCGCCGCCCCTGCTGGCTTCCACCGCCACCGATATCGAGATCGGCCCGATCACCGTCAGCGGGACCATCGGGCCCGAGCCGCGCACCCGCTTCGCCGACAGCTCCGACCGCAACGCGGGATCCACCGATGGCGGATCGTCGGGCGGCGGGACTTCGTCGGGCACGGGCTCGTCCGGCGGCGGGTCCTCAGGCGGCGGATCCTCAGGCGGCTCCTCCAGCGGCAGCTCGGGCAGCAGCTCCTCGTCCGGAGGCGGCGGCTCGTCGGGCGGCGGAGGCGGGTCCTCCTCCGGCGGCGATGGCGGCGGCTCCTCCGGGGGCGGCGGGTCGTCCGGCGGAGGCGGAAGCTCCGCGGGCGGCGGCGCAGACAACGCAGGCGGCTCCTCCGGCGGTGGAGGAGGCTCCTCCGGATCCGGTGGCGACAACGGCTCCGGCCAAAGCGGAGGAAAGGATGGCAGCTCCGGCGGCAAAGGAGGCGGCAAGGACAAGGGCGCCAATGACAAGGGCGACAAAGGCAAAGGCGGCGGGAAGGACAAGGGCGACCGCGGCAAGGGCGATCGGGGTGGGGGCAAAGGCGGTGGAAAGGGCGGCGGGGACAGGTAAGAACTCGTTTTTCACCCTGACATCCAACGGTTCGGCGATGGGCGCTTCTCGGCTGAACCGTGCGAATCCGGCAGGCCACTGAGCGGAGCGCCATTCCTCTACGCGGCATTGGCGGAATGGAGAAGGCAGGACGCCTTCCCTATGCCATCCATGCACCTTCGGTCGATACCGCGGTTCCAACACTGGCGGATTATTTTATGGTTCGGAAAGAATTAATGCCGACACCCGGATATCTTGAACGTGCCGATAATGGTTAATCTTCGACGGCAATGTTGGGGATTGATAATGGTCGGAAATGAATGTCCTAAAGAGGCCACTGATGTCGATCGTCGACGCTTCCTCGTCCTTTCGGCAAAGCTCGGAATCGCGGCGCCTCCAGCGGTGACGCTGGCCTTGACCAATCCAAGCTACGCGGCGGCGTCGGGGTTCACGCCTCCCCCGCCTGCGCCGCCATCGCAGCAGCCGACCCGACCCAAGCGTCAAAGGAGGGACACGGCCATGCAGCATGAGGGCCGAGGTCCGCGCGAATAGGACGCTCGTCCGGTGCTATCGAAATGGAGCTGGGCGGCGGTCCATACGCTTGCTCCAGAGAGGGTTAAGCCGCCCGCCCCCGCCAAAATCCCGATGCCATTTGCTACTGTGGCCAGGGGAATGGGGGGCTATGATGTTTCGGAACACCTCAGGTGCGGCCGCGGTGGAATATGCGCTCATCGCCGCCGCGATCGGCATCGCCGCGGTCGTCGCCTCAGGCGAGATTGGCACGGCCTTGAAGAACATCTTCGCTGCAAAGCAGCAGGCGCTGGTCGAGGCCGGGGGGCCGGCGGTCACTTCCTCCAGCGGCGGATCGAGTTCCGGCGGCTCAAGTTCCTCGTCCGGAACTTCCGGCGGCTCCACGAGTTCGGGCCAGACCTCGAGTTCTGGCGGAACGAGCAGCGGCGGCGGCTCGAGTTCCGGGACCACGTCGGGCACGTCCTCCGGATCGTCAAGCGGCAGCTCGGGCGGATCCTCCGGAAACGGCAGCTCCAACGGCAATTCGAACGGCAAGAAGTAGCTCGGCGTTTCCGCCGCGGCGAACTCGGCAGCCCGCTCTCCTACCGGTGCGGAAGGCAGGCGCCTGCCATGCCAGCGGCGAAGCCGCAGGGACAGTTATCCCCGCTATTTTTGGGTTTTCCTCTGCGCAATTTGACTAGGCCCTCAGCGCCCTATGCCCCGTAAGAAATCCCAGTCAGCCTCTGTCCTGCCGCATTGCAGTGCAACAAGAAAAGGGTGACCCGGGGAGGGCCGTTCGGAATGGCGAAGATCTTGATTGTCGAAGATGAGCCAATCGTCGCCGAAGCCGTCTCCCAAGTTTTGAACCATGCCGGTCACCAGGTCGTCGGAGTTGCAAAGGATGAACGCTCGGCGCTGAGGCAGGCGGCCGCGGGTTCCCCCGATCTCGTCCTCATGGATATCCGCCTGGCCGGCGCCAGCGACGGAATTGAGACCGCATGCAAGATGCAGGCCGAGCGCCCGGTCGATGTGGTGTTCATGTCCGCCCACCACGATCCGAATACCCGCGCCCGCGCGGCGGCGGCGCGGCCGGCGGGGTTCGTGGCGAAGCCCTTCTCCTGCGAGGAGCTCCTCAAGGTGGTGACGGCCGCGGGCACGCGCCGTCGCTGACACCTGCGACCGCCGCTTCAGCCCCGTACCCGGTCTCCCAGCGCCTCCAGTAACGGCCCCAGATGGCGCTCGTATCGGCGCCAGCGGCCCACCGAGCGGCTATAGACGGGCTCGCGCACCTGGCCAAGACTCGCCGTGCGAACCGCGCGCGCGTTCTTGTGGAACTGCAGGCATCGATCGTCCCAGTCGAGCCCGCAATGCGCGACCAGCCGGCGCGCCTGCGCCTCGGGATCGCGGACCAGCGCCTCATAGTCGAGCTCGAGGACGCGGCCGGGCAGAACGCTCGTCCAATGCTCCATCAGCCGCGCGAACGCCGATGCGTAGCGCCCGAGCTCGCCGAGGTCGTAGGACCACGCGTTTCCTGTCATGAACAGCGTCTGAAAGCAGGAGAGGCAAACATCCCGCAGGTCGCGCCTGCAGAACACGATCCTCGCGCGCGGCAGGATCAGGTGTATCGGGCCGACAAATCGGAAATTGTTCGGAAGCTTGTCCGTGATGCGCAGCGCCTGCGGGCTCAGCGCTTGCAGATGCCGCACATAGTCGGCGCCGCGCCGGCGCAGATCCTCCGCGAAGGGTCCGCTCTGCAGATGCTCGGGGGTCAATGCCTCTGGCGGCAAGCGAAAGCCCTTCAGCACCGCGCTCAACAGGCTCAGCTCGCCCGCGCCATGCACCTGCGGATGGCTGGCAAGAATTTGCTCGACCAGCGATGTGCCGGAGCGCGGCATCCCGAGCACGAAGATCGGCAGATCGCTCGGGCATCCGTGACCGGTCGCGGAGGCCCAGTCGCCCGGCGGAAAGGAGGCAGCGATCGAGGCCAGCTCCCGGTCCTCGGCTTCGGCGTCGTAGCGCACGCTTCGCCGCTTCAGCGCGGCGCCGGCGCTCCAGTGCGGGAAAGCGCGGTCCGGATCGTCGATGTCATCGTAGTACTTGCCCAGCGCATAGTGGACGTGGATGCGGGACGCCGAGGGAAGCGTATCGACCCGTTCCCCCAGCTCGATGAGCTGCTGCGCGACGGGGTCCCCCTCTCGCCAGGCCTCGATCAGGCCAAGATTGCTGTAGGCCTCGGCGAGGTCAGGCTTGGCGGCGATGGCCGCGCGGAAGGCCTTTCGCGCCTCCTCGCGTCGACCGATTTGGCTCAAGGAGCTGCCGAGATGGTGATGCGCCGAAGCGTGGCGCGGGTCCATGCGCAGCGCGGCCTGAAAGCTTTTGACCGATTCCGGAATTTGGCCCAGCGCCGCTTGGGCGATGCCGAGATGGCAATAGGCGTCTGTAGTCTTCTTGTGGATCAGCGAGCGCCCGATCAGGGTTGCGGCGCGCGCATGGTCCCCCGCCGTCCCAGCCAGGATGCCGAGGAAGTGCAGCGCATCGGGCTGATCGGGGCTGAGGCGCAGAACCTCGACATAGCCGCGCTGCGCATCCACCACGCGCCCGGCGCGGTGGTCCTGCATGGCGCGTTCCAGGATTCGGATAACGGCCGGGGAAGGTCGCTGCGGCTTGGCCATTCGTCAGATGAAGGTCGCGTCTTTTCCGCGCGCAACCCTAGTCGAACCTGGGGCCTCGGCCTAGCCCAGGCGGATTTCCGTGCGTTCCGCGCTTCGGCTATGGTCTAAGCTGCGGTGGGGATCAATGCGATTCGATGCGCTGTCCGAACTGCCAAGCCGAGAACCGGGAAGGCCGTCGCTTCTGCGCCGGATGCGGCGCCTCGCTGCTGCCGCCCTGCCCCGCCTGCGGCTTCTCTAACCTTCCGGGAGAAGGGTTCTGCGGGGGCTGCGGGTCGGCCCTCCAAGGGGGCCCGGCGCCGGCCGCGCCGGAGCCGCTGCAACCCGAGCTGCGCCCGGCCACGGTGCTTTTCGCCGATTTGGTCGGGTTCACCGCCCTGTCGAACCGGATAGACCCCGAGGCGATGCAGTCCTGGCTGGACCGCTTTTTCGAGAGCGCGGATGCGGAGGTGATCCGCTTCGGCGGCAGCGTCGATAAGCATATCGGCGACGCGCTCATGGCGGTTTTCGGCGCGCCGGTGGCCCATGGCAACGATCCTGAGCGCGCGGGGCTGTGCGCCGACGCTTTGCACGCACTCGACCTTCCCTCGCCCGAGCCCGGCGGCGCGCCGCCCGCGCTCCATATCGGGATCGCCAGCGGAACGGTGATGGCCAGCCCCAGCGGCAGCAGCCTGCATCGCAGCTACACCGTGACCGGTGCGGCGGTGAATCTGGCCGCCCGGCTCTGCGAGCTGGCGAAGCCGGGGGAGACCCTCATTTCG
>DATIDB010000312.1:0-2387 GCA_035456545.1 Alphaproteobacteria bacterium
GAGACGATTTTGGAATCCGCCGTCGAGGAATGGCATGGCGACGGCACGACGATCCTCGACCTTATGACCGAGCGGCGGCGCACCCTGCCCTTCGATTCTCTGGTGCTGGCGACGACGAACCTGCCCGAAGCGAGCCTCGCCACGGACCTTGCGGACAGTGGGCTGGAGCTGCATGTGATCGGCGATGCGCTCGCCACGCGCCAGGCGCCGGCGGCGATCTTCGAGGGACGGCGGTTGGGGTTGAGGCTCTAGCCCTTCCTTCCCCGAACCGCCCAGGCCCGCGCGATGAGGGAGATGCTCCCATCCGCCTCGGTCGGCAGGCTCGCGCGCAGGCGTTCGCGCAGGGCCGCGCGCGACTCCTCGCTCAGGCTCATGCAATAGGCCGGCGCGGGCGCCTGTCCGCCGAGGAAGGGCGTCCAGTAATCGTCGAAATCGCGGAAGAGGGTCGGCACGTCGATCGCGCGCGTCTCGACCGTCTCGAAACCCGCGCCCTCGATGAGCGCCCGGAGCGGCTCGGGCCGGCAGATCGGGAAGCGGCGGCCCTCGTCGACCTCCGCGCCGCGCGGGTCGAGCGCCGCCGCCGCGTCCCAGAAGCGGCGCATCATCTCCATCTTGTCCGCATAGTCCCAGACATAGAGCGCCGCCTCGCCACCGGGGCGCAGCACGCGCGTCATCTCCCCCGCCGCGCGCTCCTGATCCGGCACGAAATTCAAGACAAGGCCGGAGACGGCGCGGTCGAACTGCGCATCGGGGAAGGGGAGCGCCTGCGCATCGGCCGCTCGCAGCTCGGCGCGGGACCCCAGCCTTCGCCGCGCGAAATCGAGGAACCCCTCGGAAGGATCGATCCCCGCGCGCCTCCGCGGCGCGCAGCGCTCGGCGATCGCCTCCGTCAAGGCGCCGGTGCCGCAGCCGATATCGAGCCAGTCGAGCCCGGGCGGCGCGGCGAGCCAATCGAGGAACTCGCGCGCGAGGAGCCGGCTCCAGCGGCCGACATAGGGCTCGTAAACATCGCCGCTCGACCAGCGGGTCTTCGGAGCTTCGGACATGGTCGGGACCCCGTCGCGGGTATCGCGGCAGCCTAGCCTACCGCGGGCGCGGACTGGACGGCTTTCTCGGCTCGCCGCACACTCACCACTGCTTTCGGCCGGAGGAGGGCTCCCCATGCAGTATGTCGACGCCGCACGCACTCATGCCCTGCTCGACTATCCAGGCCTGGTCGAGGCCTTGCGCGAGCTTTTCCGCCGCGGCGTGGACAAGCTGGAGCGCATGGGCTTGAGCCAGCCGCTGCCCAAGGGCGAAGGCAATTTCTGGCTCATTCTTCCCGCCTGGCAGTTCGGGCGGAATTTCGGAGCCAAGCTCGTTTCCGTCTTTCCGGGGAACGCCGCCAAAGGCAAGGAGTCCGTGCTCGGCATCTACGCGCTCTTCGACGGTGAGACCGGCGAGCCCCTCGCGGTGATCGACGGCGCCGCCTTGACCGTGCGCAAGACGGCGGCGAATTCGGCGCTCGCCGCCAGCTATCTGGCGCGCAAGGACGCCGCGCGCCTCTTGATGGTCGGGGCCGGCGCGATGGCCCCTCATCTGATCCAGGCGCATTGCGCGGTGCGCCCGATCCGGGAGGTGCGGATCTGGAACCGCAATCTCGACCGTGCCCGCCAGCTCGCCGAGGAATTGAGGATCGAGGATGTGCGCGTGGCGGCCGCGAGCGATCTGGAGAGCGCCGCGCGCTGGGCGGACGTGATCTCCTGCGCCACCATGGCGACGGCGCCGCTGGTCAAGGGCGCGTGGCTGAAGCCGGGGACGCATCTCGACCTGGTCGGCAGCTTCCGCCCGGACATGCGTGAGGCGGACGACGATTGCGTCCGGCGCGCCAGGCGGCACTACATCGACACGCGCCTCACCACGCTGGAGGAGTCCGGCGACATCATCGACCCCGTCGCCGCCGGGCTGATCGATCCGCAGGCGCTGATCGAGACCGGCCAGCTCGCGCGCGGGGAGAAGCCCGGACGGATCGACGAGGAGGAGATCACCTTCTTCAAGTCCGGAGGCGGCGGGCATGAGGACCTCGGCACCGCTCAATATTTGTTGAGCCGGCTTCAGGCCATGCGCTGACCCTCCCGCGGCACGAAGGCGGCGATGACGAGAAAGGCGGCCGCGGCGAAGGCGACGAGGCCGAGCATGCCGTTCGGACCCAGCGCATCCATCGCCGCTCCGCCGATCACCGGCCCGCTGATCGATCCCAGCTCATAGAACACGATGAAGGACGCGTTGGCCGCCGTGAACTGGGCGGCCGGAACGGCTTGTCCGAGGAGGCTCAGGCCCACCGTGTAGAAGGCGAAGATGGTGCCGCCCCACACGAATAGGAGCGTCCAAAGCAGGGCGGGGCTGCC
>DATIDB010000313.1:0-2456 GCA_035456545.1 Alphaproteobacteria bacterium
CCGGCTTGCGCCTGCTCGACCGTTATCCGGCGTTGGAGGGCGCGCGGCTGGCGATCCGCGACAGCCGCGTCCTGGCGCGCGCCGCCGGCCTTTCCTTCGAGCTGGCGGAGCGATCGCTCGCCCCGGGCGAGGATCCGGTCGCCGTCGCGCGGGAGATGCTGGGCCAGGGCACGGCTGTCTTCATCCTCGATCTGCCATTGCCGGAGATGCTGGCGGTGGCCGACGCCCTCAGCGGCGGGCCGGCCATTCTCTTCAATCCCCGCCATGACGGTCCGGGGCTGCGCGGCAAGGATTGCCGCCCCGCCCTCTTCCACACTGTGCCGAGCCTCGACATGCGCATGGACGCGCTGGCGCAGTACGCCCGGCGCCGCGCCTGGGATCGCGTCCTTGTGCTCGAGGGTCCGCTGCCGGCGGATCTGGCCCTTGCGGCGGCGTTTCAGAGCTCCGCCCGGAAGTTCGGCCTGAAGGTGTTGGAGGTGCGCCTCTTCACGCCCGGCAACGACCCGCGCCAGCGCGAGGAGAGCAATATCTCCCTCCTGACGGCCGACGCCGATTACGACCTCGTCTTTGTGGCCGACAGCGAGGGCGACTTCGCCCGCTACATCCCCTACCAGACCCATATCCCGCGGCCGGTGATCGGCAGCGAAGGCCTGGTCGCGGACGGCTGGCATTGGACCTTCGAGCGCCATGGCGCCCCCCAGCTCAATCAGCGATTCGAGAAGCTCGCCGGACGGCGCATGCAGGAGGAGGACTGGGCCGGCTGGGCCGCGGTGAAGGCGGTCGTCGAGGCCGCGGTCAGGGTGCGCTCCGTCGATCCGGCGGCGCTGCGCGAGGCGCTGCTGTCGCCGGAGTTCCAATTCGACGGCTACAAGGGAACGGCGGTGAGCTTCCGGCCCTGGAGCGGACAGCTCCGCCAGCCGATCCTCCTGCACACCCACGACGCCGTGATCGCCCGCGCCCCGTTGGAGGGCTTCCTGCACGAGCTGAACACGCTCGACACGCTCGGCGCGGATCGGGGCGAAAGCGCCTGTCCCGGCTAGCCGCCTTACCTTACGCGGCGTAGCGCATGCGCTCCCCGGCGCGCGGGCGCGGCTGCGACGATACCCAGCGGCATTCCTCTTTGAGCATGCCGTAGATCAGCACGTCGCCGCCGTCCGGCGCCGCCGAGCGCACCAAGCCTTCCAGCACGAAGCCCGCCCCCTCGACCAGCCGGCGCGCCCGCATGTTGGCGACCGGCACCCGCGCCGTCACGCGCCGGCAGCCGAGCTGCAGGAAGGGATAGGCGAAGGCGGTGTAGAACACCTCGCGGCTCGCCCAGCGCGGCGATTCGGCGGCGATCGCCACCTCGATATCGCCGGCGCGGGCGTCGTAGTTGTGGAACACCACCCCCGCCGCCAGCCTCCCTTCGCGCAAGACCCCGAACCCCGCCGGCGTGTCGAAGCTTCGATAGCCCGGAACGCGCGCCTCGACCCAGCGCGCGATCACCTCGGCTTGACCGGCGAGGATCATGGCCGTCGCCCCTTGGGCCGAAAATCGCTGATGTCTGCATGAAGCTTCGACATGACTGCCTCCACACTCGCCCCATTCAGCAAAACAACGCCAAGTGAAGTGGAGTGTTTTCTCAGTCACTCGCTTGAGATGTTTTTTATGTTCTCCTTATACCTATATTTCTATTCGGGCCATCGATTGAGGGATATTCGACTAAGTCTTGTACCGATCGATCGAGTTCAAAGTCGATAAGGGCCGAAAACCTCCGGCGATCGGAACGAAGGACGAGCATCGGCGTTCGCGCCTCCCCGAATCTTGGAGCGTGATCTCGCGGGCTGCTCGATTGACCGCACTCTGTCGATGGCCGCGTGGCCTCAGCCAAGGGAGAGAGACATGGATGCAGCAGGCGCAGTGATGCTCGTCGTGGTGCTGTTTCTGAGCCCGGCGGGGGAGGTCAGCACCAACACGCATACCATCAGCTTCCAGACGCAGGCCGCCTGCGAGGCGATGAAAGGAAAAATGGCCAAATCCTTCGCGACGGCATCGGGAGAGAATTTCGGCGGTCCGCACCTCGCCTGGAAGGCGCAGGAAATGGGCCGACCCTGGGCCGGCTTCTACGTGGAGTGCGGAGCGACGGGGTCTTAGTCCTCAACCGCCTGTGAATTCGCAAGGGGGAAGCCGCGATCAATCGCGAGCGTTGGCGTCCCCAACGGGATTCGAACCCGTGTTACCAACGTGAAAGGCTGGTGTCCTAGGCCTCTAGACGATGGGGACGAGGCGGCGCGGGGGCGAGACGCCCCGGACTGAAGGCCGTGGTCTTCTAGTCCAGAGGCGGGAGCGCAGGCAACCGTTTTCCCTCCCGCCGCGCCCCACGCCCTAGGCCGCGGGCGCCGCGTCCTCGATGAGGAGCTGGGTCTCTGCCCGCCCCTGCCAGTGTTCCGTCCGCAGATGCCCCGCCAGATGGATGG
>DATIDB010000314.1:0-4569 GCA_035456545.1 Alphaproteobacteria bacterium
TGTGCACCCCGGCCGTGGAAGAGATGAACCGCAGCGTCTGCCCGCGCGCGGCCGCCTGCGGCGCGAATTCGCCATGCAGGCGCGCCAGCACCGAACCGATCGAGAAGCTGGCCAAGTGAGGCCGCACCGTGCCGCCTTCCAGCGTGGAAATATCGAGCAACGCGTTCAGAAGGTTTTCTCCGGTGGTCATGGCTTCGTCAAGGCGGCGGGCGAGGGCCTGCGACTGAGGATCCGTCTGCCGACACGCCAAGGCATGCAAAAGCAGGCGCATGGCCTGATAGGGCTGGCGCAGATCGTGGCTGGCCGCCGCCAGGAACCGGGTCTTCGCCTGATTGGTCCGCTCCGCCGCCAGCTGCGCCTGGCGCAGCCGCGCCTCGGCTTGGCGACGGTCGGTGATGTCGAGCATCGAGCCTTCGTACCAAAGAACCTCACCGGGAGGCGTTCTGACGACCCGTGCGTTCTCCGAGACCCAGATCCGCTCGCCGTCAACGCGAACGATCTCAGATTCGAAATTGGAGAGGCGGCCTGACAGGGCGATTTGCCGCCGGAACTCGAACGGCCGGCTTGCCTCGACATAGTGGCGGAAGCCCTTGTCGTTGATGCTGGCCATCATCTCCTGCTCGCTTCGATAGCCGAGCAGGCGGACGAAGGCGGGATTGGCCCGTAGAATCCGACCCTTTGCATCCGACCGGTAGATGCCTTCGCTGGCGTTCTCCACGAGGTCGCGATAGCCGCTTTCCACCGCGGAAGGGGCCTCCCTGAGGCGGACCAGCTCGCCGACATCGGTCATCGAGCCGAAATAGGAGCCGGGCCGCCCGTCCGGCCCGCGGGCAAGGGTCACCGTTTCACTGACCCAGGCCGGCGAGCCGTCCCGCCGCCGGACGGCCGCCAGGAACTGCGTTTGCCCGTCGCGCTCCGCCAGCGCCAGCATCCTGGCGCGCAGGCCCGTTTCCAGATAGATCGCGCCCATATCGGCTATTTCGGCCAGGAGCGCTTCGGCCGAGGGCCAGCCGAGCATCTCGGCAAGACTTTTATTGGCGCGCAGGAACCGGCCCTCAGGATCGGTCTCGTACAACCCCACCCCGCTCCGGTGGAACAGCCGCTCGTAAACCTCCCCGGCGTCGGAACGCTTCAGTTCGGCGCCCGCAGAGTTGGAGGAGGCAGAGTCCAAGGGCGGCTCCGGTCAGGGCAAATCCGATCCATTCCGGCGATTGGATCAGTCTAAACCCTGGCGAGCGAACCGATAAGTTGCCCAATCGAGATGGGTGAGGATGGGGTTCGGGCGAAACCTCGGGATTCCTTCTTGTGCAACCTACTTCCAACGGATTAGAAACACGCGATTTCCTTCCGGCACCCGGGGCATGCGTCGCAACCGTGTCACATGGACGCGCCAGGATTGGGCGCGGCGTTGTTTCATATGGCCGCTGGAGGCGCTCGGCCTGCTCCTTGTGCTGTCGCTGCTGGCGACCCTGCCAAGACGGGCCGCGGCCTCCCTTGGCGGAGCGTTGTCCGGTTGCGTCGGCCCGAAGCTCTCCAAGCAGCACGCCCGGGCCATGGGCCGCAATCTCTCAATCGCCTTTCCAAGCATGCCCGCCGAGGAGCGCAAGGTCCTCGAACGGCGGATATGGCGGCATTTCGGCCAAGTGCTGTCGAGCTACTCGCATTTGCCGCCCCTGCTCCGCCGCGGCGATGCCAATCACATGATCGAGGTCGAGGGCGCCGAGCACCTCGCCGAGGCGGCGCGCTCGGGGGGCTTCCTCATGGTGGGCGCGCATTTCGGGCATTGGGAGCTGACGGGCTGCTACGCCGCGATCAAAGGTTATCCGATGAGCGCCCTGTACACCCCGGAATCCAATCCGTGGATCGACCGGATCATCGGCCTTCTACGCAACAAGGCGAGCAGGGAATCGGAATTGATCGCGCGCGGACCCGCGGCCGTGCGCGGCATGATGGACAGCCTGAAGCGGGGTCGCGGCCTGTTCATCCTGGTCGACCAGCGGGTCGACGATGGCGAGTGGCTCACCTTCTTCGGGCAGCCCGCTCAGACCACGACGACGCCGGCGCGGTTGGCCCGCCGGTTCAACTGCCCGATCCTGCTTGGCCGGGCCATCCTGCTTTCGGGCGGCCGCTATCGAATCACCTTCTACGAGCCCATCCGCCCCAGGCCGGACGAGGATACGGATGCCGACATCCTGCGGATGACGCGCAGCATCAATGCGGCCTTCGAGTCCTGGATCATTGAGCACCCCGAGCAGTGGCTCTGCATGAAGCGCCGCTGGCCGAAGCCGCGCGCGGCCGGCAATCCGCTTGCAAAGTCGACCGCCCAAAACGAGCATCGGCCGGCTCCTGCATCGATCGATTAGGCGAGCGGCTCATTTCAAGGACCTGCTCGGCGCGCTCTTTGGCCGCCCGTTCCGCCGTTCGGGCTTTGGCGATGACGAGGAAGAGCCGCGTTCGAATTCGGCGGCCAATTCCCGCTCCATCGCGACGAGATCCTCAGGCAAGGGCATGCCGGTCGCCCGCATTGCGTCCAGGATCTGCACGAGGCGCAGATAGACCTCGTGGCTGGGCCCCAGATCGCCCTCCATCTCATCGAGCAGCAGCGACAAAGCCGCTTCGATCTCCTGCCGGTCGAGCCGCATCCGAACCCTCCACCGCCATGGACCGCCTTCTCGCAGGCGGTCTGCCGATGACCAATCGATCGACTGGGCGGAGCTTACCACGTCGCGGGCCTCAGCCCCGCAGCGCCGACGGAGTGCCAGTCACGCCGGAGTGTTGTATCGTCCGGCGAACGAGGAGGCCCGACCGCACCAAGGAACAAGGAGATCCGAACTCATGCGTCAGGACGTCATCGACCTCTATGACGACTTCACCCATCAGCGGATCGGCCGCCGCGCCTTCATGGATCGGCTGACGAAGCTGGCCGGCAGCGCGGCGGCGGCGGCCGCGATGCTGAAGCTGCTCATGCCTGATTACGCGCGCGCGGCGATCGTGGCGGAGGACGATCCGCGCGTCACGACGGAACGCGTGGAAATCCCGCAAGGGCCGCGCGGCTATCTGGCGCGCCCGTCGGGAAGCGCCGGCCCATTGCCCGGGGTCGTCATCGTTCATGAGAACCGCGGCCTCAATCCGCATATCGAGGATGTCGCCCGCCGCGCCGCGGCCGAGGGATTCCTTGCGCTCGCGCCGGACTTCCTCACCTCCTCGGGTGGCACGCCGAGCGATCCGGAGAAGGCCCGCGAGATGATCGGCGCCCTCTCCGCGCAGACCGCAGTCGCCGATGCGCAACGCTCGATCGCCTGGCTGGCGGAGCGGCCGGCTTCCAATGGAAAGGTCGGCATCGTCGGCTTTTGCTGGGGCGGCGGCATCGTCGGCGAGGTTGCCGCCGCCGAGCCCGAGCTGGACGCCGCCGTCGTCTTCTACGGCCGCACTCCGCCTTTGGAGGCGGTGCCGAACATCAAGGCCTCGCTCCTTCTGCACTATGCGGGGCTCGACGAGCGCATCAATGCGGGCGTGCCGGGCTTCAGGGAGGCGCTCGACCGGGCTGGCGTTCCTTATGAGCTGCACACCTACGAGGGCGCCAATCACGCCTTCCATAACGACACCTCCGAGGCGCGCTACGCGCCCGACGCGGCCAAGCTGGCCTGGGAGCGGACGGTTGCGTTCCTGAAAAAGGAGCTGGCCTGACGGGAAGCCGTGGAATGGCTCGAGGATGGAAGGTGGCGGTCGCCGCCACGCTGCTTTGCAGCCTGGCGGCTCCGCTCCGCGCAGAGGGCGTCGAGGTGGATGTGGAATTGTGCCTCGCGGCGGATGGCTCCGGCTCGATCGCCGAAGACGAGTTCCGCTTCCAGCGCGCCGGCTATGCGGCGGCGGTGGCCGATCCGCGGGTGCTCGACGCCATGCGCTCCGGTCTCCACGGCCGGATCGCGCTGGCGCTCATGGAATGGGGCGGCGCGGACAGCATGAACGAGATCGTCGGCTGGACGCTCCTGGATGACGCCGCGTCGGCCGCGGAGTTCGGCGCGCGACTGATCCAGGCGCCCCGGCGCGCCGTCGGCTGGAACTCGATCAGCAACGCCATCGCCTTCTGCCAGGAGTGGTTCGGCGCGAACGCTTTCGAGGGCATGCGAGAGGTCATCGACGTCTCCGGCGATGCCGGGCAGCGCGGCGGCATCCCTCTGCCCATCGCACGCGGGCGCGCCGTCGAGGCCGGCATCACCGTCAACGCTCTCGCCCTCAATTTCCGCGGCGGCGGACTGACCGGACCGGGGGGAACGCCGCTGCTCGACCACTTCCGCGACGACGTGATCGGCGGGCCCGGCGCCTTCGCCATCGACGTGGCCGAGGAGAACCGGTTCGTCGAGGCCCTGGTGCAGAAGCTGGTGCAGGAGATCGCCGGCGTCGCCGGCCCGATGCGGGCGGAGGTCCGATGAGCGCGGCGCGGCTGGTGCGCCTGTTTCCCATACCCGCGGCGGAAGTAGAGCTGCGCGGACTCTATCTGTCGCACGGTCTGCATCGGCTCGGCGGTCCGGACACGCCCTTCGTCTATGCCGATTTCGTCTCCAGCCT
>DATIDB010000315.1:0-3604 GCA_035456545.1 Alphaproteobacteria bacterium
CAGGGCGGGGCTCTAGTGTCCCCCTGCCGCCAAGCGCCTGGCTTCGGATCGGCGCCGCCTGACCGGTTGGGATCATATTCGATGGCCGAAGAACAGGAACTCGATCTCCGCTCCTTGAACGACGAGGAGCTGACGCAGCAGATGCACGACGACCTCTATGACGGCCTCAAGGAGGAGATCGAGGACGGTGTCCACATCCTCCTGGAGCGGGGCTGGACGCCCTACCGGGTCCTGACGGAGGCCCTGGTCGAAGGCATGCGCATCGTCGGCATCGATTTCCGCGACGGCATCCTTTTCGTGCCGGAGGTGCTCCTGGCGGCCAATGCGATGAAGGCCGGCATGGCGATTCTGCGGCCGCTTCTGGCGGAGACCGGCGCGCCCAAGATGGGCAAGATGGTGATCGGCACCGTCAAGGGCGACATCCACGACATCGGCAAGAACCTGGTCTCGATGATGATGGAGGGCGCCGGGTTCGAGGTGGTCGATCTCGGCATCAACAACGCCGTCGAGAAGTACCTAGGCGCGATCGAGGAGCATAAACCGGAAATCCTCGGGATGTCGGCGCTGCTCACCACCACGATGCCCTATATGAAGGTCGTCATCGACACGCTGAAGGAGAAGGGCATCCGCAACGACTACGTCGTTCTGGTCGGCGGCGCGCCCCTCAACGAGGCTTTCGCCAACTCCATCGGCGCCGACGCCTATTGCCGCGACGCCGCCGTGGCGGTCGAGACGGCGAAGAGCTTCATGTCCAAGCGCCAGGGCTCCGCGCTCGCCGCGAAGGCGTAGCGGGTCAGCCTTCGAGGACCGCTGCGCGGCGGACCAAGTCCAATTCAAGCCGCCGGGGCTATCGAGCGACTTCCGCCATCCGTGGCCGCAGCGGCACCGAGGTCATCCGCTCCTCGCGCGGCTTCTTGCCGAAGGACTCCCGATAGCATTTCGAGAAATGCGAGGCGGAGACGAATCCGCAGGCCAGCGCCACGTCGAGCACCGACAAATCCGTCTGCTGAAGGAGGAGGCGCGCGCGGTTGAGTCGTATTTCCAGGTAGTGCCGCGTCGGCGTGCGCTGAAGGTATTTGCGGAACAGGCGCTCGAGCTGGCGGGTGGAGAGATCGGCGTCGCGCGCGAGCCGGGCGCGGCTCAGCGGCTCCTCGATATTCTCCTCCATCAGCTTGATGACGGCGATCAGCTTCGGATGTCGGATGCCGAGCCGCGCCGGCAGCGACATGCGCTGATGGTCGTGAGCGTCGCGGATGCGCTCGTGGATGAACTGGTCGGAGACGGCGGCCGCCAGCTCGTGCCCATGCTGGAGCGCGATCATGTTCAGCATGAGGTCCAGGGCCGCCGTGCCGCCCGAGCAGGTGAAGCGGTTGCGGTCGATTTCGAACAGCTCGGTCGTGACCTCGATGTTCGGGAACTCCTCGCGGAAGGCGGCGAGGCCCTCCCAATGGATGGTGCAGCGATAGCCGTCGAGGAGGCCAGCGCGGGCGAGCGCGTGGCTGCCCGTCGAGATCGCGCCGATATCGGCGCCCTGGCGGTCGAGGCGGCGCAGCCAGGCGAAGACGCCCTTGTCGCGGTAGAGATGCACATCGAGCCCGCCGCAAAGGATCAGGGTCTCGCAGCGCTCGGTCTTCTCGATGCCCGCTTCCGGCACGACCGGGATTCCGTTGCTGGCGGTGACCGGGCCGCCGTCCTTCGAGAGGATGTGCCAGGTGTAGAGCGCGCGTCCGCTCATCCGGTTGGCGCTGCGCAGCGGCTCGACCGCGGAGGCGAAGCCCATCATGGAGAATTTCGGGAGCAGGAACAGCGTGACGGGCTGGGGCAGTCTCGGGGGCGATGCGCCGAACATGGGTGGGGAAAGCCGGACCTGGACGATTCGCCTGGAGAATAGTCGAATGTCGCCTTCGGAACAAATGTCGACGCGACGCCCATGGCTGCGATACACCTCCGCCTCGCCATGACCTATGCGGAGCTTGCCACGGCCGCCGAAGCCGCCGGGATCGCCCTGCGTGGCGGCTTCCATCCGGTTGCCGAGGATCGCCTGCCGCCGGTCGCGGACGGGCGACCGGCGCTAACCGTGGTGCTGCTCGGCACGGTCGGGCGCGCCGGCTGGGACGCTTTCGCGCGCAGTCCGGAAGCTGGTCTCGATCGCGATCCGCTCGATCGCTGGACGGAGCGGGTCGTTTCGGAGCTGGCGGCGAGATACGGCGCGCGGCCGCTCTTCCCGTTCGAGGGGCCGCCCTATTGGCCCTTCCAGCGCTGGGCGATGCGCGCCGAGCCGGTCGCGCCGTCCCCGATCGGCATCCTGATCCATCCCGACCACGGACTTTGGCACGCCTATCGCGCGGCGCTGCTCTTCGCCGAGCGGATCGCGCTGCCCGAGCGAGAGTCTCGCCCGGTCCCCTGCGAGGCCTGCGCGGACCGTCCCTGCCTTTCGGCCTGTCCGGTCGGCGCGTTCAACGGCGCGGGCTATGATGTCGAGGCTTGCGCGGCGCATATCTCCTCACCTGCCGGCGCATTGTGCATGGAGGAGGGCTGCCGCGCGCGCGACGCATGCCCGGCCGCGCCCGGCCATCGCTATGCTCCCGAGCAAATTCGGTTCCACATGCGGGCCTTCCGACACGCCCGCCGGCCTGCCGATCGGGGAGACGCATGACGCGGGTGCTGATGATCGGGCATATGGCCCGCTGGAGGGACCGGCGCACAACGGCGCTGCTCTCCGCCAAGGGATGTGAGGTCGCTTGGATCTGCCCGGCGGGCGGAGACCCGCTGCCGCGCGATCCAGACTCCTTCCAGGCGATGGTGGTCCTGGGCGGTGCGCAGAACGTCCGCGACGCCGCCGATCCAGCGCATCCCTATCTGGTGGAGGAGATGCGGCTGATCGAAGCCTGGCTGAGGACGGACCGTCCGTTGCTCGGGATCTGCCTGGGCGCGCAGCTTGTCGCGGCAACGCTCGGCGCGGAAGTTGAGCCTCATCCCGAAGGGTGCGCCGAGATTGGATACTACCCGCTGCGTCCCACGCCGGCCGGCGCGAGCTTGATGCCCGATCCGCTGCAGGTCTATCAGTGGCATTACTACGGCTTCTCCATGCCGAGCGGAGCCGAGCTGCTCGCCCGGGGCCAGATCTTCCCCAACCAGGCGTTCCGCTATGGTGCGAACGCCTATGGATTGCAGTTCCATCCCGACACGACGCCCGAGGAAATCCACGCCTGGACGGGGCTGTACGAGGCTCAGCTTTCGACCCCCGGCGCACATGACCGGGCGCGCCAGGTGGACGAGATCGCCCGCTATGATTCGATTCTTTCGGAGTGGTTCAGCGGGTTCCTCGATCGCTGGCTCCAGCCTTCCCGCGATGGGTTGCGTTTGAGCCAAAACCGCGCCGCAACCAGTCGTTAATCCCCGCCGTCTCAATCTTTTCGCTGGAGCGTTCCCATGGGCCTGACGTAAGAAAGGCCCTAGGGAGCGAAGGTCGGGACAGGGGGATGAACGCTATGTCGTTCAGACTGGGACTATTCGCTGCCCTTACTTTGTCGCTTTCGCTGGCCCTTCCGGGGCTGGCCCATGCCGAGGCAAAGGATCGCGCTACGACCGCTGCGCCGGCCAA
>DATIDB010000316.1:0-4393 GCA_035456545.1 Alphaproteobacteria bacterium
AGCTCCCGCCCGAAGACCCGCCGGAGCTGCCGCCCGAGGAGCCACTGGAGGATCCGCCGGAGGAGCCACCGGAGCCTCCGCCCGAAGACTCTCCGGAGCTACCGCCGGACGACCCGCCGGAGCTTCCGCCCGACGATCCACCGGAGCTTCCTGACGAGCCGCCGTCACCGGAAGGCCCTCCGGAACTACCGCCTGAAGCCCCTCCGGAGCCTCCGCCCCCGGATGCTCCGCCGGAGCCGTCTCCCGAGGAGCCGCCGGACGAACCGCCACCATTATCCTGCACCTCAACCCCGCCAGGCCCGGCGGCCGGGGCCAGAATGGCAAGGGCCTCGAGGCATTCGGGGCTGTCCTCGCCGAATGTGAGGCAGACCTCGACCTGATCCGGGCCGGGTTGCGCCGGGATCGGCGTCGCACGCAGCGCTCGACCCGCCAAGGACGGATCGGCCAAAAGGCCGCTCAGCGCCAGGAAGGCCACGACGGAGGCACCCGCCAGCATGGCGAGCCGTCGCGGCGAGATCGCTCGCCGTCTGTTCATTTGATTTCCGAAAATGACCCCCTAACAGACTAGTAACCATAGATATTAATGTTCAGTTTGAATTAATGCTACCTAATCCTGCGCAACCGTTGGATACAGGAGGGGCGCCAGGCTCCGCTGCTGCGTCGCCCGGCCGCGGGACAGATCCCACTTAGGCCCGATATTCTCCCGTCCGCTCATAGGGGAGTAGCCGACCCGAGACAGGGTCCCCGGGCGTCAACACGCTTGGCTTTTCGGCCATGGCGCCCGGGCCGGACCGTTCCGGCTGCGCGAGACCTATGGAGACGGCGTCTTCCACCCGGCCGGGCGGAGCGACGCCCGATCCATTCGTCCAGCAGCTCCGCCCGGCCCGAAGGTCCGCCCCGTGCTCTCCACTTTCCTCACCTCCGCCGGCTTGGTCGCCGTCGCCGAGATCGGCGACAAGACGCAGCTCCTCTCGATGGTGCTGTCCGCGCAATTCCGCCGTCCCCTGCCGATCGTCGCGGGCATCCTCGCCGCGACCGCGGTCAACCACGCAGTCGCCGCGGCGGCCGGAGCCGCATTCGCCGAACTGCTGCAGGGCCCATGGATGAGCGCGCTGGTCGGCGCCTCCTTTCTCGCCATAGCGGCCTGGGCGCTCAGTCCAGACCGCATCGAGGGCGACTGCGCGCCACCGCTGCGCAAGGCCGGCCCCTTCGTCGCCGCGCTCATCTGTTTCTTCCTTGCCGAGATCGGCGACAAGACTCAGATCGCCACGGTCGCGCTGGCGGCGAAGGAGCGCTCCGTCCTCACAGTGACGGCCGGGACCACGCTGGGAATGATGATCGCGAATGTTCCGGCGGTGCTGGCGGGCTCGGCGCTGGCCGCGAGATTGCCGCTGCGGACGATCCGCATCGCAGCGGCCGCGCTGTTCGCCGCGATCGGCATATTGATTCTGTCGAGGCTGCTGCTGTCCTAAGCGAGCCTCACGGAGCCGCCCTGCTCCGCATAGTCTCGGATCGCCCGGTAGCGCGCGAGCGGGAGATCCTCGATGCCGGCCAGCAGCAGGTCCTCGCGGATTTGGTGGAGCGTGGGATCGGCGAATGTCTCCGTGAGGGCTCGGCGCAGCAGCGACCGCTCCTCATCGCTTACGGCGATCGAGGTGACAAAGGGCAATGCCGGCGCGGCGGGCGTGTCCTCCACGATTCGCAATCGAGCGATGCCATCGGGGCGATGCCGCTCGAGAAGGGCAAAGGTGACGCAATCGATCGCGGCGATGTCCGCCTGGCCCGACCGCACCGCCTTGAGGCTTGCGACATGGCCGCCGGTCACCACCACGCGGTCGAAGAAGGGCCGCTTCGGCTCGCGCGCGGCGCGCCAACGCAGGATGTTGAATCCGGAATGCGAGTCCTCCGAATTGATCGCCGCCACAGAACCGGCGAAATCCGCAAACCGCTCGCGCGGATCGTCCGCGCGCGAGACGATACGGCTGCGATAGACCGCGCCCTCGCAGCCGGGCACCGCGTAGCGCGGCGTCGCGACAAGCGCGAGCCGTCCCTCGAACTCGTGCATCAGCGGATAGCCGCAGGTCTGCGCGAGCAAGAGGTGCGGCGAGCCCCAGACCTCGCGCGGATCGACGCCGCGTGTCAGGCGGTCGGGTACGTCCGCCATGCCGCCCAGGCGCAAGCGCCGCGCCACTGCCGTCCAAAGCGCGTCGGTCGTGCTCGCGGTCTCCGGCATGTCGTACATGGGCAGTGCGGCAAGCCTCATGACGCGCTTGGCCGCGGCCAGGTCCCGTATCGCTGGATGCCGTCCTCAGGCAACTCATAGTAGTCGCCCTTGAAATCGGTGAAGAGATGGGCGTTGCATCGCAAGCCTGTCGGTTCCTCGAGCGAGCCCGCCGTCACCGAGAGGGTCGGATTGCCGATGCGCCGATAGAAAAGCGCGGAGCCGCACTCCCGGCAGAAGCCGCGCTCCGCTTTTTCGGAGGAGCGGTACCAGGAGAGCCCGCGCTGCTCCAGGAATTCGAACCGCTCAGCCGGCGCATTGGTGAAGGCGGCGGAATGGCCATGCTGCCTGCGGCATTGCCGACAGTGACAGATCAGCACCTCGCGCATCGGTCCCTTGATCTCGAACCGGACCGCACCGCACAGGCATCCGCCCTTGCGGTTCTCCTCGCTCATCAGGCGATCTCCTTCATCAGGCTGCGCAGGAACTCGATCGCATCGCGCGGCTGCAGCGCCGCCGCGCGGATCAGGTCGTCGAAATGCCGCGTCAGCACACGGATATGCTCTGTGCTGTTCAGCACGAAATACATGTTGCCGATATAGATCGCCGCGCGCTTCGGGCCGAAGATGGTGAGCGGCACGGAATAGCGCGTGCGGCGGTCGAAGAGAAACCAACGAAGCGTCGGGTAGAGCTCCTCCATCCGCTCGATCATGACCGCCATCGCGCGCCGACGCTCCGCCTTCGGCAGGTCGGCCCATTGGCTGTGGCCGCGCGCGAAGTCCGCGACCGATTGCAGCGTGCTGCACACCTCCATATCGGTCTCGGGCCGTCGCAGATAGGCCAGCCGCGCGCCCGCCTCCTCGAGCCGCGCCTGGGGCACGCCCGGGCCCTGCTCGCGGTATTCGTAGCGGATGACCGGTTCGCTCTTCAAAAGGTCGGGCAGGCTCGCGGGCACATATCGAATCTTGTAGCCGGCCGCCTCTGCATGCCAGCGCTGCAGCCGCTCATCCTGATGCCCGTCGCCGCCAACCTCGATCTCGATCGGCTGCGGCATCAGGTCGGCGGAGAGCGGCCCCTCCTGGCTCAAGCCCAGAAGCCAGTCGACGCTGACCTGCTGGTCGGCGGCCATGGCGGCGATGGTCTCGGCGCGCGGCAGTCGGTCGTTCTCCGGCGCCAGGAGTTGCGTCAGCGTCGATCGGTCGATCCCGATCCGCCGCGCGAAGGCGGAGCGCCTGAGCCCCGAGCGCCGGATCATCTCATCCAGCCGCTCGCGGAAAATCTCGACCGTCTCGTCGCGGCGCGCGATCGCCATAGGGGCAGTTTATACCCGAGTGGTGCATATTATCAACGGTTGCCGGAATTGGTGTCAATCTGCGGCAGATTCAGCGCATTCCCACATTGAACCTAGGGGAAAGCGGGATTATTGCTGGTGTGAGCCGCCGGGGGGCGGTGCTGCGGAAGCCGGGACGATACGGAAATGACCATCGATCCGACGACGGGGCGCGGGCGGGGCGCGGCCGTCGAGTGGCCGACCATCGGCGTCGCCGCGCTGATTTATGCGGCGTTCGGCCTGCTGACCTGGAGCCATCACCTTCTGCCCTGGTGGGCGGTGCTGCCGCTGGGCGGCTACATCGTCTGTCTCCACGGGTCGCTGCAGCACGAGGTCGCGCACAACCATCCGACGCGAACCGCCTGGATCAACGAGGCGCTGGTCTTTCCATCGCTCTGGCTGTGGCTGCCCTTTCGCATCTATCGCGAGAGCCACCTGACCCATCACCGCGACGAGCGCCTCACCTGCCCGGTCGAGGATCCCGAGAGCAACTACATGTCGGCCGAGACCTGGGAGCGCATGGGCCCCGCGGCGCGGGTCTTCCGGCGCGCGCTCGGCACCGTCGCCGGGCGGCTGGTGCTCGGGCCGCCCTTCTATGTCGGGCGGCTGCTCGTGGAGGAGCTGGACCGGCTCATCAAGCGCGACCGCTCGCACCTCATCGCCTGGGCGATCCACATTCCGGGGGCGGGGCTGGTGCTGGTCTGGGCGGTCGGCGTCTGCGCGATCCCGGTGGAGGACTACATCCTCCTCTACGCCTATCCGGGCCTGGCGCTGACGGTGCTGCGCTCCTATTGCGAGCACCGCGCGGTCCCGGCGGTCGGCGAGCGCACGGGGATCGTCGA
>DATIDB010000317.1:0-9538 GCA_035456545.1 Alphaproteobacteria bacterium
GTCGCTTCAGCCAGATTGCCGGCGAGCGCTTCGACGGCGTGATCGTCACGGGCGCGCCTGTTGAGATGATGCCGTTCGAGGAGGTCGACTACTGGCCGGAGCTGAAAGTCATCTTCGATTGGGCGCGCGAGCGGACGGCAAGCACATTTGCCGTATGCTGGGCGGGCCAGGCGGCGCTCCAGCATTTCCATGGCGTGCCGAAGCGCCCGCTGCCGGAGAAGCGCTTCGGCGTCTACGAGCACCGTGTCCTGCGGCCGGCTTCGCCCCTGCTGCGGGGGTTGGAGGGCGGCTTTTCCACTCCGGTCTCGCGGCATACGGAAGTCCGCGCCGAAGATTTGCCGTCCGGAGCCGGTCTGGAGGTGCTCGCCGCGTCCGAAGAAGCCGGCCTGTGCCTCGTTGCGGATGAGGACCTGCGCCTCGTCTGCATGTTCAACCATCTCGAATACGATGCCGGAACCCTCGGCGCGGAATTCGCGCGGGACCGCGCGCTCGGGCGGTCGATCTCCCTGCCGGTCGGATATTTCCCGGGTGACGATCCAACCGCCGCGCCGGCCGCGACCTGGGCCGACGCCGCCCGGCGCTTGTTCGGGAATTGGGTGGTGGAGCTGGAGCGGCGTCGAAGCCGCGCGGCCGAACCCGCGGCCCGGCTGCGCTGGCTTGTCGGCCGCGCCGGCCTGTCGATCGTCGGGCAGGCTTCCGCCGCGCTTTCGGTGCGGGCCAGCGACACTCCCGACGCCTTGGTCCAAATCCTGCGCGTGCTCGACCAGCTCGGAATCCGCCCGTTGAAGCTGCGCTCGCTGAAGCCGCACTCCGGGGAGCAGGTTCTGGAGATGCGCTTGGAGCCGATTGCGGAGGGGCGGCTCGACCGGTTGTCGCGGCGCCTAGGGCGCGCCGGCGCGGTGCGCGCGCTTGCCTACCGGGCCGACGACGGCAGCGCGGGCATGGTCGCGGTGAATCCCGGCTGGCGGCCGTCGGGGCGCAGAGCTTCGGCCGTCGGCTGATCTCCGGCCCTCAGGCGGCGTCCGGAGTGGCCTCGCGCTTCAGGCCCTGCGGGTCGCGGATCGTCAGGGATCCGCGCGTGTGCTGGATCAGCCCGCGCTGCGTCCAGATGCCGAGCTGCTTGTTCACCGCCTCGCGAGTGACGCCCAGCATGTTGGCGAGATCGGTCTGCGAGAGCTTCAGGCCGATCCGCATGCCCTCCGGGCATTTTTCCCCATAACCGATCATCAGCGCTTCCAGGCGCTTGGCCAATCGCGCCTTGAGCGACAGGAAGGCGTCCTCGGAGAAGCGGTCGGTGCTGGCGCGCAGGCGCTCGCAGAGCAGCTCGACGATATGGCGCGCGATCCGCGGTTCGCGCTCGAGAAGATCCATGAAATGCGGCCGATCGATCGCGATCAGCACGGTGTCGTCGATGGCGCTTGCATTGGCGGTACGCGGCAGGCCGTCGAGCAGCGCGATCTCGCCGAAGATGTCCCCGCGCTCCATCAGCGCAACGGTGAGCTCGCGGCCGTCCGCCCCGGGGATCCAGATGCGGATCATGCCCTGCGCCACGCCGTAGAGCGCGTCGCCCTCATCGCCCATCTGAAAGATGAAGGTCCCGCGCCGGTATCGTTGCATGCGGCTCAGCCGCACCACGCGTTCAAGAAGATCGGGCCCAAGCTCGCGGAACAGGAAGCTGCCGGCGATGACGCTGGCTCTCGTCTCGGCTTCGCTCTGGAACATGAGGGAAATCGGAGCCTCCATCGGTCAAACTTGCGCAGAGGAGGTGCATCAGGCATTTGTCGGCCTAAAGCGCGCCGATGCAATAACCGCAACGGGTTACGCCATGCGCGTATCGAGGCTCTTCGCGCCGGGGTTCAGCCTCGTATGCTGACGTCGGAATGGCCGCAGCCTTGAATCTGCGCCGCCGCCAATCGCAGACGTTCGGAGGCTAGCGCCGCGGACAGGGGCGCGTCGAGCCCATAAAGATCGGGATAAAATGCGACGGTTCCGTCGGCATCGGCGGAAACGGGAATATAGGCGAGATACACGGGAACCCTGCGCGCCAGCGGCATCCGCGTAGTCGCCCCGGCGGCGATGAGACCGTCGATCTGCGGCAGCGATGCGCCGAGCAAGTTTGCCGCAAGCTCGCGCACGCGCTCTACGCGCACGCAGCCTGAGCTCTTCGCCCGCTCCGCCAAGGCGAAGAGGCGCCGATCGGGCGTATCGTGCAGATAGATGCCGGGCGAATTCGGCATCTCTATCTTAAGCAGACCCAGAGAATTGCCCGGTCCTGGAGCCTGCACGATTCGATACGGCGCGTGGACGCCGGACACCGTCGACCAGTCGATGGAATAGGGGTCGAGCGGGGGAGCATCCGCGCTCCACCCCTGGAAGACCTGCATGCCGTGCTGCGCGAGCCAGCCCGGATCCTCCCGCAATTTCGGTAGCACATCCTCGCGGAAGATCGTCGGCGGCACCGTCCAGGTCGGGTTCATCAGCACGCCCACGGCTTCCGCGGTCAGACGCGGCGTGGGGCGGGTGGGGCGGCCGACGACGACCCGACTTTCGAGCACCGGGCGCCCGCCGTCATAGAGCTGCAGGGAAAATGCCGGGATATTCACGAGGATATGACGGTCGCCGAGATAGCGCGGCATCCAGCGCCAGCGCTCCAGCGCCAGCTCGATCTGCTCGATCCGGACCTCGACCGGCAGGTTAAGCGCCTCGAGGGTGCGCGCGCCGATCACGCCGTCGGGCTCGAGGCCGTGGCGCGTCTGAAAGCGGCGAATGCCTGCCGTCAGCGTCGCATCCATGCGCTCGGCCTCGCCCGCAGCCGGAGGCTCCGCGACGGCAAGGTCGCTCTCGGCGTGAAGGCGGATGCGCAACAACGGGACGCGCGGGTCGAGATCGCCTTCATGCAGGCTCGGGCCCTCCGGGATTTCCGGCCACCCTCCGGCCGCCGCGATCGCCTGATAGCGCGCAAGGCCGAGCTGAAGGGCCGCATAGCCGGGATGGAGCGGACCGATCGTCTTCAGTGCCTGCGCCGGCTCCTCGCTCATCAGAGCGTGTTCGAGGAGCATCGGGAGCGATAGGGGGCTGCGCTCGATCGACCAATTCGGATCGACCTGCGCCGGCTCGACGCGGCCGAGGGCGATGTCGCGCAGATAGCGCAGCGCCGTGGCGCTCATCAAGAGGTCGAAGCCATGCGGATCGGCAAGCTGTCCCGCGGACGGCCATGCCTCCGCGATCGCGGCGAGCGGGTAGCGATCGGGGCTGAGGCCGTGCATCGACGCATCCTGCAACGCCTCGCGCAACGCAATCGCCGCCGCGGTCGGCGCGCCCTCCGCACTCCAGGCGAGCCGATAGGCGCGCCCCTCATAGAAGGAGTGAAGGTCGGCCTCCGCCCCGGTCAGCCGCACCAACGGGATGATTTCCTGCGCCGTGGCTGGCTCCGACCGGCCCACCAGGAGCAGAACAATCGCCAAGAAAACGAAAATCAGGCGCAATTTCAGAGGATTACTCGACAATTCCCAATGTATTAGTCAATATTAACATTGTCCTGGCCACCCTGTCTGCGCTATTTGGCGTGACATAACGGCACAGCGGCAGGGGAAAGGGGCGTTGACGGCGCAATCCGGCCTCGGGTCAAGGCGAGCCTTTCTGGGTGCGTGCCTGGCGATGGGCGCAGCCGCGCTTCTGCCGGTTCGGTTCGCGGCCGCGGCTGCCGTCGGTCGGAGCCTCAGCTTCCACAACCTACATACCGGAGAACGCCTGACCGCGACCTATTGGGAGCGCGGGCGATACTTGGACGATGCCTTGGCGCAGATCGATTGGATCTTGCGGGACCATCGCTCGGGCGAGGTCGCTGAGATCGATCGCGGCCTGCTCGATCTCTTGCACCGGCTGCAGGCGAAGTTGGGCGGCAACCGCCGTTTCGAGGTGATCTCCGGATATCGCTCGCCCGCGACAAACGCCATGCTTGCCAGCGCCTCCGGCGGGGTTGCCCGCAAGAGCCTGCACGTATCGGGCAAGGCCATCGATATCCGCGTCTCCGGCATTCGGCTCGCCGCCCTGCGCGACGCCTCGAAGTCGCTGAAGGGCGGCGGCGTCGGGTACTACGCGCGCTCGCGCTTCGTGCATGTGGATGTCGGACGCGTACGATACTGGTAGGCGCTAGGCGCGTATTCTAACGCGCGGGCGCCTTGTCGGCCGTCTCTCCTGCCTGCGCCGCCGACGCGTCTGCCGGCCACCGCCAGATTCCGACCGCCTGATCGCGGCCGCGCAGCGCCCGCTCCCCCGAATAGGAGAACCCGGCGAGCAGGTCATCGCGCCCCAACGCCCGCACCGCCGAAGCCACCGCGTCGGAGAGCACGATCCGCGCTCCGATCTCGCGGGTGACCCGCTCCAGGCGGCTGGCGACATTCACGGAATCGCCCATGGCGGTGACTTGGCTGTGGCGTTCGCCGATGCGCGCAACGATGACGGGCCCGTGATGCAGGCCCGCGCCGAGCGCGACGGCCGGCTCGCCCGCTCGCAGGCGCTCCTCATTCCACCGGTCGAGCTCCTCGGCGATGGCGCGGCAGCAGGCGAGGGCCCGGGCGGCGTCGTCCAGCTTCGGCTCCGGCAGCCCGAACAGGATCATCGCGCCATCGCCTATATACTTGTCGACCAACCCGCCATGCGCGCGCACGGCCGCCTCGATCAGCCCGTGGAGCCGCCGGATCAGCGCGAGCATCGCCGAGCCCTGCATGCTTTCGCTGGCCTGCGTGAATCCCGCCATATCCACGAAGAGGATCGAGGCGGGCTGCACCCGCTCGTCGAAGCGTGGTCGCTCGCTGCGCGCCAGCTCCTCCGCAATCGCCTCGGGGACATAGCGGGCGAGGCGGCTGCGCTCGCCTTCCGCCAAACGGCGCGCGCGGGTTTCGGCGATCGCCCTGAGCAGCACCGCGGCGGCGCCGGCGACGATCGCCGCCGAGGCGGGGAACATCACGTTCAGCCAAATCTGCCAGCGCGCAAAGGCGAGCGCCGCACCGGCGAACCAGAGCGCCGCCAATGCGAGAATGGCGGGTGCGGCCAGCCCTGCGGAGAATCGTAGACCCAACGCCGCCGCCAACCCCGCGAGCGCCAGGATCGCGCCGATATCGGATATCGCCGCAAGATCGTCTCGCCTCAACCAACGACCGGTCAAGAGGTTGTCCGCGGCGGTGGCGAAGAACTCCACGCCCGGGAAGACGCGGCTGAAGGAGGTGGAGAACCGGTCGCCCAGGCCCAGCGCCGTCGCGCCGACAAGGACCAGCTTGCCGCGCAGACGGGCTGGCTCGACCGATCCGGCGATCAGGTCCCGCATGGCGACGGTCTCGAACGTTCCCGGCGGGCCGTAGTAATTCACCGGCAGGCGCAGGCCGGGCTGCGTCTCGATCGGGAGCGTGCCGAGCTTCAATCCGCGGTCGAGGTCGACGATGACCTCCTCGGCTGCGAGGCCGAGGAACAGGCGGACGGCTTCGAGCGGCAGGGCGGGGTAAAGCTCGCCCGCAAAAGGCAGGGCGAGATTGACCGATCGCAGGCTCCCGTCCTCCTCAAGCGCCACCGTCGCATGCGCCCCGTGCGCGCGGTCCATCAGCGCGGCCGGGGGGGCCGCAAGAGATATCGGATGTGGGAGGTCGGCGATGGCATCATCCGATCCGCGGCGGATGCGCAAGGCCGAGCGCATGATCTCCGGTCCGGGCGGGGCGGCCTCGGCGCCGCCCTCGAAGTTCATGGCGAAAGGAAGCACCGTCGCGGGCGCGGCGCGGATCGCGGCGATCAGGCGCTGATCGCCGAACCGGGGGCCTCCGCCGACGGTGGGGGGCTCCAGCTCAAGGAGAAGCAGATCGAAGGCGACGACCTTCGCTCCCGCTGCGTCCAGCCGCTCGACCGCCTCCCCGAGGACCCGGCGGGGCAGCGGCCAGCCGCCGAGGGCCTCGATGCCGTGCTCGTCGACGGAAAGGATGACGACGTCGCCCCCGGGGGCCAGCGGTCCGCGCAAGGCGAAGCGCCAATCGAGCGTCTCGCCCTCCAGCGTCTCGAACGGCGCGCGGTCGCGTCCCCAGCCATAGAGGGCGATCAAGAGCGCCGCGGTCAGGCCCGCGATGGCGAACAACGCGCGGCGCATGCGGCCGCTCATTTCCCCCGCGGCCCCGCCGGGGTCACGGAATCGTGGTTCGCGCCATCGCATCGGCGACGCGCTTGTCTCCCCAGCGCTTGACGGGCGTCGGCGGCTCGCGCAAGCCGATATCGGTGCCCTCGCCAGGGCCGAGGGTCACCGTCGCTCCCGTCAGCCGTCCCGTGACCTCGACCGTTCCGGACGCGACGAAAACGGCGGCGCGGTCGAGCGAGGCTTCGACCACGAATTCGGTCGACCGCACCGAGGCGACGGCCGCCCGCGTACGCACCCCGCTCGCTCCCGCGCGCGCGCCCGGCGCCAGGATCACGCGCACGATCCCGCGCACGAGATCGATCCAGCCTCCGCCCGGCGAGGCGAGGTCTCCGATCAGCAGCTCGCTTCCCGGACCGATCGTGCAGAGGGAGCCGTCCTCGAACCGGATCGCGACCTTTCCGTCCGCCGCGGTGACGATCCGATCCGCATCGTCGAGATCGCGGCCGGGCCGAAGGGGCGAGGCCCGCCCATCATGGATGACGAAAGCGGCGCCGGTCTGTTCGATGACTCGTCCGATCGGCTCGGCCGCCGCTTCGGCTGCCAGGGCCATGAACGACAGGCAGGCTGTCGCAATCGCAGCGCTCAGGGCGGCGGCCAACCGCATGGGCCAACCTCGGCAGGAGGACAGGGGACGGAAGTGTACAGCCCCAGGCAGACCCAGCCGAGTATCCGGAAGAGATGAGCCGGTCGCCCCTCGCGCCGTCCTCTTCGTCGTTGAGGCGGCAATATCAGTCGCTCCTGCGGCGTCGTCGGGCAGGGCGCCCGGACAGAGAATGGAGGTGGCATCGAACGCATTTCGGAGGACGGCTCGCTTTCACCATCCTTCAAATCCGCTATCGGAGGCCCTAAGCTACTGGGGGTTTTTCGGACAGGTCCAAAGAAACCTGCCCCCATCCAATCAGGGAGACTTCAGGTGAAAGACATGGAAAAGCTTCTTCGCGGCGAAGCCCAAGGCATCGGGCGGCGCGACTTCATGACCCTGGCGGGAGCCCTGGGTGTCGGCACGGCGCTCGGGACGTCGCTGCTGGGAAAGCCGGCGCGCGCGGCGACGCCCAAGAAGGGCGGGCATCTGATCATCGGGCTGGACGGCGCAGGCGCCGGCGACAGTGTCGATCCTGCAACCTACACCGCCAATTATATGCAAGCCGTCGGCATGCAGTTCTACAACACGCTGGCTGAGGTCGACGAGAAGGGCAAGCTCCAGCCTTCGCTGGCGGAGTCCTGGGAGGCGAAACCGGGCGCGACCGAATGGGTGGTGAAACTGCGCAAGGGGGTGCAGTTCCACAACGGCAAGGAGATGAAGGCCCCGGACGTGATCTATTCGATCAATCACCACCGGGCCGAGGATTCCAAATCCGCGGCCAAGTCGCTCCTCGCCACCGTAACCGACATCAAAGCCAACGGCGACCACGAGATCACAATCCTACTGAGCAGCGGAAACGCGGACCTTCCCTACATTCTTGCCGATTACCATATCGGCATCACGCCGGATGGCGCCCCGTTCGATGGCCGCCTCGGCACCGGCGCGTTCATCCTGGAGAATTTCGAGCCGGGCGTCCGCACCCTGACCAAGCGCAATCCCAACTACTGGAACTCGGCCAACCGCGGCCATGTGGATTCCGTGGAAACGCTGGCCATTAACGATCCGACCGCCCGCGCCAGCGGCCTGCAGAGCGGATCGGTCCATCTCATCAATCGTGCCGACCCGAAGATCGTCTCCGTGCTGGAGAAGAACCCCGACATTCAAATTCTGGAGATCTCCGGCGCCGGCCACTACACCTTCCCGATGCGCTGCGATACCGCGCCGTTCGATAACGTCGATGTCAGGCTTGCGATGAAATACGCGATCAATCGCGAGGAAGTCGTCAAGAAGGTCCTGCGCGGACATGGCAAGATCGGCAACGATCAGCCGATCCCGTCCTTCGATCCGTTTTTCTCGGCCGAAGTACCGCAGCGGCCCTACGATCCGGACAAGGCGAAATTCCACCTCAAGAAATCGGGATATTCCGGTCCGATCGTGCTCAGCATCTCCGACGCGGCGTTCACTGGGGCGGTCGACGCCGCGCAAATCTATCAGGCCAATGCCAAGAAGGCCGGCATCGACCTGCAGGTCGAGCGCGTACCGAACGACGGCTATTGGGACAATGTGTGGATGAAGAAGCCGTTCTGCGGCTCCTACTGGGGCGGCCGGCCGACGGCCGATCTGATGTTCTCGATCGCCTATCTGTCGGATGCGCCGTGGAACGAGGCCTTCTGGAAGCGGCCCGACTTCGACAAGCTGGTGGTGGCGGCCCGCGCCGAGCTCGATACCGCCAAGCGCAAGCAGATGTATCACGATCTGCAGGCGATGGTGGTGGACGACGGGGGCGAGATCATCCCGATGTTCAACAACTTCATCGATGCGGCCTCCAAGAAGGTGCAGGGCTTCGTTCCCACGCCGACCCTGGAGATGAGCGGGCTTAGAGCCGCCGAGAAAGTCTGGCTCGAGGGTTAGGTGCTCGCGCTTCTAGCCCGGCGCTTGGCGCTGGGCGTGCTGACGGTCCTGGTGACCTCCGTGCTGATCTTCGCCGGCACGGAGGTCCTCCCCGGAGACGTGGCGACCGCCATCCTGGGACAGTCGGCGACGCCGGAAGCCGTGGAGGCCATACGCAATCAGCTTGCCCTCCACGATCCGGCGCCGGTGCGCTATGTGCGCTGGCTGACCAACTTCCTGCAGGGAGACCTCGGCACCTCGCTCGCGAATGGCCGCCCGATCGCGCAACAGGTCGGGGCGAGGCTGGGCAACACCCTGTTCTTGGCGTCTGTGGCAGCGGCGGTCGCCGTGCCGCTGGCTATTCTCCTCGGCCTGATCGCGGCGATCCGGGCGAACGGCTGGTTCGACCGGGCGTCCAGCGTGGCCTCGCTGATCGCGGTATCCTTCCCCGATTTCTTCATCGCCTATGTGCTGGTGATCCTCGTCGCCGTTAAGCTCGGCTGGTTCCCGGGCCTGGCCTCGATCTCCCCGACCATGAGTTTCGGGGCCAAGCTCAATGCGGTCGCGCTTCCGGCGATGACGCTGGTCCTGGGGGTGTTCGCGCAAATGATGCGCATGACGCGCGCCTCGGTGATCGGTGTCATGTCCAGCCCCTATGTCGAGATGGCCGTGCTCAAGGGGCTCGCGCCATGGCGGGTGGTGGTTCAGCACGCGCTGCCGAACGCACTGGCGCCGATCATCAACGTCGTGGCGCTGAACCTCGCCTATCTGATCGTGAGCATCATCGTGGTCGAGGTGATCTTCGTTTATCCCGGCATTGGCCAGCTCATGATCGATGCTGTTTCCAAGAGGGATGTGCCCCTGGTGCAGGCCTGCGGCCTCATCTTCGC
>DATIDB010000318.1:0-2383 GCA_035456545.1 Alphaproteobacteria bacterium
GGCGGCGCCCCGCTCCTGCCCGCAGCGCAAAATCCCTCCGGCGCAGATGGTTCAATCTGAAGGAATACCGCTCTAGCCGGACGCCTACTCGTCCAGCTCGGAATCCCAGTAGAGGAAGTCGCGCCAGCTCTCATGCAGGAAGTTGGGCGGAAACGAACGCCCGTTCTCCTGCAGCTCGTAGCTGGTCGGCTGATGCGGGTGCCGGCGCGGGAACATGGAAGCCTGCGTGGGCAGCCGGTTGCCTTTCTCCAGATTGCAGTTCTGGCAGGCCGTCACGACATTGACCCACTGCGTGCGCCCGCCGCGCGAGCGGGGGATCACGTGATCGAAGGTCAGCTCATGCGCCGGCAGCGCCTCGCCGCAGTACTGGCAGGCGAAGCGGTCGCGCAGGAACACGTTGAACCGCGTGAAGGCGGGCCTGCGCGAGGTCTGGACGTATTCCTTCAGGCTGATGACGGATGGCAGCCGCATCTCGAAACTCGGCGAGCGCACGACCCGGTCGTATTCCGAGACGATGTTGACGCGGTCGAGGAAGACGGCCTTCACCGCCTCCTGCCAAGGCCAGAGCGACAGCGGGAAGTAGCTGAGCGGGCGGAAATCCGCGTTCAACACAAGGGCTGGGCAATTCTCAGGCGACAAGACCCCGCTCACTCCGTTCCGTGGCTTGCGGCCGGAGCGGGTTCCCCGCCCCTCGCGCCCCAATAGATAGAGGAGCAAAGCCTTTCGGACAAGATGTTGCGGTGGTGGTCATCCAGTTGCCACGTCACGCAACCGTGATCGGCTCCCTTGCAATGGCCGCTTTCCCAAGCACGGCGCGGCGCCTAGAGTTCGAGCGAAATGCGGATCGAATGCGCGCAGACGCAAGGAGTGTCGCCCGATGCGCCTCATCATCGCCTCTCTGTCTGTGGCCGCCCTGCTCGCGGCGGCCTCCGCCCCCGCGCTCGCCGGTCCCGGCTGCGGCGGGTACAAGGCGGCAAGGGTCACCTATCCCGCGACGGCGATGGAGCCTTCGGCACCGCAGACGCCGTTGCCCTCCAAATCCGGCGGCGGCTGAACCCCTAGCGGGCGCCGTCGGCTCGGCGCTGGCGCGCGATTTCCGCATCCAGCCTGCCGATCATCCAAAGCCCGAACATCCGGAAATCGCTGACCAGCGACCAGAGCGGATACCGGAAAGTCGCCGGCCGGTTCCGCTCGATGCCGAAATGGGCGATCCAGGCGAAGCCGTAGCCGGACAGCGGAACGGCCAGGAGAAGCCAGGGCTCGCGCAGCAGAACCGCCAAAATCAGCGCGAGGATCGCCCCGCCGGTGCCGAGATAGTGCAGCCGGCGCGTTTGCGGCCGGCCGTGCTCCTCGAGATAGAACGGCCAGAACTCGCGGTAGCTCGCGATCCGGCGCGCCTCGGATTGTTGCAAATCGGCCCCCATCGGCGTAAGTCAGACGCGAAAAATCGCGCGCGGTCGAAAGGACGGTCTCAAGGCATGGGCTACAGAGTAGCAGTCGTCGGCGCCACCGGGAATGTGGGGCGGGAAATCCTCGCCGTCCTTGCCGAGCGCGGCTTTCCGGCCGATGAGGTGATCGCCCTCGCCTCGGAGCGCTCCGCGGGCCAGGAGGTATCTTTCGGTGAGGATGAGGTCCTGAAGGTGCAGGATCTGTCCAAATTCGACTTCCGCGGGATCGATATCGTTCTGTCCTCTCCGGGAGCGAAGGTTTCCTCGGTATTCGCGCCGAAGGCCGCCGCGGCGGGCGCGGTGGTGATCGACAACACCTCCTATTTCCGCATGGACCCGGAGGTGCCGCTGGTGGTGCCGGAGGTGAACCCGGATGCGATCGCCGGCTACGGCAAGCGCAACATCATCGCCAATCCGAACTGCTCGACCATCCAGATGGTCGTCGCCTTGAAGCCGCTGCACGACATCGCGCGTATCCGGCGGGTCGTCGTCGCCACCTACCAGTCCGTCTCGGGCGCGGGGCGCGAGGCGATGGACGAGCTGTTCAACCAGACCCGCGCGATCTATATGAACGCGCCCGTGGAGCGCAACAAGTTCACCAAGCAGATCGCCTTCAACGTCATTCCCCATGTCGACGTCTTCATGGAGGACGGCGCGACCAAGGAGGAATGGAAGATGGCGGCGGAGACCAAGAAGATCCTCGACCCCGCCATCAAGCTGCACGCGACCTGCGTGCGGGTGCCGGTCTTCATCGGTCATTCCGAGGCGGTCAATCTCCAGTTCGAAAACCCGATCAGCCCCGAGCAGGCGCGCGCCGCGCTGCGCCGCGCCCCCGGCGTGTCGGTGGTCGATCACCGGGCCGATGAGGGCTATGTGACGCCGGCGGAATGCGCGGGCGACGACCTGGTCTATGTGAGCCGGGTGCGCGCCGATCC
>DATIDB010000319.1:0-4611 GCA_035456545.1 Alphaproteobacteria bacterium
AGGGGGTCCGGCTGGAGACGGAGACCGACACCGAGGTGGTGGCGCATCTCCTCACCCGCGAGCTGAACCGGCAGAAGAGCCCTGAGGAGGCGGTGGCCGCGGTGCTGCCGCGCCTGACGGGGGCCTTCGCGCTGGCCATCCTGTTCGCCGGGCGGCACGACCTGATGATCGGCGCGCGCCGGGGCAGCCCGCTTGCGGTCGGCTATGGCGATGGGGAGATGTATCTGGGCTCCGACGCCCTGGCGCTCGCTCCGCTGACGCAGCGCATCTGCTATCTCGAGGAGGACGACTGGGCGGTGGTGACGCCGCAAGGCGCGGTGGTTCGCGACCGAAGCGGCGCCGTCGCCGAGCGCCCGATCCGGCAGACCGCGCTGTCCGGCGCGCTGATCGGCAAGGGCAATCACCGGCACTTCATGGAGAAGGAGATGTGGGAGCAGCCGGGGGTGCTCGGCGACACGCTCCAGGCCTATGTCAACCCGCTGAACCGCACCGTGGCGCTGCCGGAGATGCCCTTCGACTGGGCCACCCTGCCGAAGCTGACCATTGTCGGCTGCGGCACCGCCTACTACGCCGGCATGGTCGCGAAGTACTGGTTCGAGCGGCTGGCCAGGCTGCCGGTCGAGATCGACATCTCCTCGGAGTTCCGCTACCGCGAGGGCCCGATGCCGGAGGGTGGGGCGGCCCTCTTCGTCTCGCAATCGGGCGAGACCATCGACACCCTCGCGGCGCTCGCCTTCGCCAAGGCGCAGCGGCAGCACATCCTCTCCGTCGTCAACGTGCCGGAGAGCGCCATGGCCCGCGAATCCGACCTCACCGTGCGCACCTTGGCGGGGCCTGAGATCTGCGTCGCCTCGACCAAGGCGACGACCGCGCAGCTCATGGTGCTGGCGTGCCTGGCCATCGCCGCCGCCCGGGCCCGCGGGGCCCTTTCCGCCGAGGGGGAGGCGCAGCTCGTGGGCGCGCTGACCGAGACTCCGGGCCTCGTCGCCCAGGTCCTGGACCGCGCGGAAGAGGTGCGGGGCATCGCCGAGCGGATCGCCCTGGCGCGCGACGTGCTCTATCTCGGCCGGGGGACCGCCTATCCGATCGCGCTGGAGGGAGCGCTCAAGCTGAAGGAGCTGTCCTACATCCACGCCGAAGGCTATGCGGCCGGCGAGATGAAGCACGGGCCGATCGCGCTCATCGACGACGCGGTGCCCGTCATCGTGGTCGCCCCGCCCGGCGAATTGTTCGAGAAGACGGCCTCCAACCTGCAGGAGGCCGCCGCCCGCGGCGCCAAGGTCATCCTCATCTCCGACGAGGAGGGGCTGAGACGGGCCGGGGCGAAGGCGGCCGCGCGGCTTTGCGTGCCGGCCTGCCACCCCTTCGCCGCGCCGATCCTCTACGCCGTGCCGGTGCAGCTCCTGGCCTATTACGCGGCCCTGGCCAAGGGGACGGATGTGGACCAGCCCCGCAACCTCGCCAAATCGGTGACAGTCGAATAGGGTTAAGCGAAGCCCGCCCGTCCTCGCCCTCCCGGCCCAGAAGGCAGGGAATGCCGTTCCTTGCGCCGGGCGGATGCGGCCACTATATTGAAAAGTCACCCTTTAATTGCGTTTGGTAGAGAGCGGCGATGGCGCGCGTTACGGTAGAAGATTGTGTGGTTAGGGTTCCCAATCGGTTCGATCTGGTGATGCTCGCGGCCCGCCGGGCCCGCGACATCCATTCCGGAGCGCCCTTGTCGGTCGACCGCGACAACGACAAGAACCCGGTGGTCGCGCTGCGGGAGATCGCGGACGACGCCATCGATTTGCACCATCTGAACAATGCCCTCATCCAGGGCCTGCAGAAGCATGTCGAAGTCGACGAGCCGGAGGAGGAAGCCACCTTCGGCGCGGTCGAGGGCGACTTCGCCGGAATCGCCGAGCAGGCCGCCTCCGCCGAAACCCGCGAGGCCGACGCCGTCGAAACCGAGGGCGAGGAGGAGATCGAGGACGAGGCCGACGAGGAAGGCCCGGACGTCTTCGAGGCGGGCGATGTGGAGTCCCTCGGGGATGAGGAGTAGGCGACGGCGAGGCGGACGCGGATCGCAGAACCGTCATCGCGCGAGCCCCTAGGGCCCGCCGGAGGCGTGCGGTCCGCTGATGCGGCCGGCTCGAGGAGCGACGTTCCGTGATCCGGCAGTTCGAGCTGGTCGAGCGCGTCAGGGCCTATGATCCCGGTGCGGACGAGGATCTCCTGAATCGCGCCTATGTCTTTTCCATGCGGGCGCATGGGGCGCAGAAGCGCGCCTCGGGCGATCCCTATTTCTCCCACCCGCTCGGCGTCGCCGGCATCCTGACGGACATGAAGCTCGATACGGCTTCCGTCGCGACCGGCCTTCTGCACGACACCGTCGAGGACACCGCCGCCACGCTCGAGGAAATCGAGCGGATGTTCGGCCCCGAGATCGGCAAGCTGGTCGACGGGGTCACCAAGCTCTCCCGCATCGAGCTGCAGTCCGACCACACCAAGCACGCGGAGAACTTCCGCAAGCTTGTGCTGGCGATGTCGAACGACATCCGCGTGCTGCTGGTCAAGCTGGCCGACCGGCTGCACAACATGCAGACGCTCCGCTTCATCCGCGATCCCGAGAAGCGCAAACGCATCGCGCTCGAGACGCTGGAGATCTATGCGCCGCTCGCCGAGCGGATGGGCATGCAGCGGATGAAGGACGAGCTGGAGGACCTCGCCTTCGCCGAGCTCAATCCGGAAGCGCGCGGGTCGGTCGTCAAGCGGCTCGAGTTCCTGCGCGAGAAGGGCGGCAACCTGGTGGGGCGCGTAATCGCCGAGCTCAAGGCCAAGCTGGCCGAGGCGGGGCTCCCCGCCTCGGTGTCCGGCCGCGAGAAGACGCCCTTCTCGATCTGGCGCAAGATGCAGCGCAAGAATGTCGGGTTCGAGCAGCTTTCCGACATCATGGCCTTTCGCGTGGTCGTCGAGGGGATCGAGCAGTGCTATCAGGCGCTGGGCGTGCTGCACAGCCGCTACTCGGTCGTGCCCGGCCGCTTCAAGGACTACATCTCCACGCCCAAGCCGAACAACTACCGCTCGCTCCACACGACGGTGATCGGGCCGGAGCGCCAGCGCATCGAGGTGCAGATCCGCACCAAGGACATGCACGAGATCGCCGAACTCGGCGTCGCGGCGCATTGGCAATACAAGGAGGGCGGCCCGGCGACGGAGGGTCGGCAGTACCGCTGGCTGCGCGAGCTTCTCGACATTCTCGAGCACGCCTCGGGACCCGAGGAGTTCCTCGAGCACACCAAGCTCGAGATGTTCCAGGACCAGGTCTTCTGCTTCACGCCCAAGGGCGACCTGATCGCCCTGCCGCGCGGGGCGACCCCGGTCGACTTCGCATACGCCGTCCATTCCGAGGTCGGCGACACTTGCGTCGGCGCCCGCGTCAACGGGCGGATCGTTCCCTTGCGCGCGCGCCTGGAGAACGGCGACCAGGTTGAGATCATCACCAGCCGGGCGCAGACGCCCTCGCCGACCTGGGAGCGCTTCGTCGTCACGGGGCGGGCCCGCGCCCGCATCCGCCGCTTCATCCGCAGCCAGCAGCGCCAGCAATATGCCGAGCTCGGGCGGTCCATCCTCGCCAAAGCCTTCAAGCAGGAAGGCCGCGAGATGACGGAAAAGGCGCTCGAGGCGGTGGTGAAGAAATTCAAGCAGTGCGAATCCGTGGACGATCTCTTCGTCCAGGTCGGAGAGGGCCATCTCACCGGGCGGGAGGTCGTGGTCGCGGCGCATCCCGAGCTTCAGTCCACGCCCCGCAGGCCGGCGCTGCCGCGACGCCGCGCCTCCAAGCCCGAGAAGGACGAGGGGGTGCCGATCACCGGGCTCATCCCGGGCATGGCGCTGCATTTCGCCGGCTGCTGCCATCCCTTGCCGGGCGATCGCATCGTCGGCATCGTCACCACCGGAAAGGGGGTGACCATCCACACCATCGATTGCGAGACGCTGGAGAGCTTCGCCGATACGCCGGAGCGCTGGCTCGACGTCTCCTGGAATCTCGCCCATAACGGGGCGGAGATGCATGTGGGAAGGCTGCATGTGGTGATCGCGAACGAGCCCGGCAGCCTTGGCGCGCTCACCACGACGGTCGGCCGCAACGAGGGAAACATCACCAATCTGAAGATCACCAACCGCGCCACGGATTTCTTCGAGATGTCGCTCGACGTGGAGGTGAAGGACCTTCGGCACCTGACCAACATCATCGCCGCCTTGCGCGCCACCCCGTCCGTCAACTCGGTCGAGCGTGCGCGGAGCTGAGAATCCCAGGATCGCCACACTCATGCGCAAACGCCCTCTCCGGCTCGGCGTGAACATCGATCACGTCGCCACCATCCGAAACGCCCGCGGCGGCCGTCATCCCGACCCCGTCCGCGCCGCCCGTCTGGCCGCCGAGGCCGGCGCCGACGGCATCACCGCGCATTTGCGTGAAGACAGGCGCCACATCTCGGACGAGGACATCGCCCGGCTCTCTCGCGAGATCGACCTGCCGCTGAATCTCGAGATGGCGGCGAGCGGGGAGATGCTGGCGATCGCGTTAAGTCACCGCCCGCACGCCGCCTGCATCGTGCCGGAGAAGCG
>DATIDB010000320.1:0-3815 GCA_035456545.1 Alphaproteobacteria bacterium
CTCGATGTCCGCGAGACGCAGGAGGCGGCGATCCAGCTTTACGAAAGCTTCGGCTACGAACGCTGGGGGCGGCACCCACTTTACGCCATGGTGAACGGAAATCCGGTCGCGGGCCTCTTCTATCTCAAGCGCCTCGACGAGGATTCGGCATGATCCTCTACCCCGCAATCGACCTGAAGGCGGGCGCAGCGGTGCGCCTCAAGCAGGGCGCGATGGCGGGCGCCACCGTCTATGCCGAAGACCCCGCAAAGCAGGCCGAGGCTTTCGCGGCCGCGGGGGCGACGCATCTGCACCTGGTCGATCTCGACGGCGCGGTCGCGGGGCGTGCGGTCAATGCCGAGGCCGTGCGGCGCATCCTGGAGCGCACGTCCCTCTCCGTGCAGCTCGGCGGCGGCATCCGCAGCCTTGCCGATATCGCGCGCTGGCTGGAGGCGGGCGTCCAGCGCGTGGCGCTGGGCACCTTGGCGGCGCGCGAGCCGGCGACCCTCGCCGAGGCCTGCCGGCGCTTCCCCGGTCGCATCGCCGTCGCGATCGACACGCGCGAGGGCGAAGTGCGCAGCGCCGGCTGGACCCAGGGGGAGGCGCTCTCGCCGCTCGATCTTGCGCGCCGCGCGGAGGATGCGGGCGCGGCCGCGCTGATCCACACCGACATCGCGCGCGACGGCATGCTCATGGGCGCGAATGTCGAGGAAACGGCGGCGCTCGCCCGCGCCGTCCGGCTGCCGGTGATCCTCTCCGGCGGCATCGCGGGCCTCGACGACATTCGCGCGGCCAAGGCGGCCGGCCTTGCGGGCGCGATCCTCGGCCGCGCGCTCTACGAGGGCCGGGTCGATCTGAAGGAGGCGCTCGCCCGATGCTGAAGCGGCGGGTCATCCCCTGCCTCGACGTCAAGGACGGACGCACGGTCAAGGGCGTCGGCTTCGTCGACCTCAAGGACGCGGGCGATCCGGTCGCGCTGGCGCGCCGCTACGACGCGGAGGGCGCGGACGAGCTGGCCTTCCTCGACATAACGGCCTCGGTCGAGGGGCGCGGGACGCTGCTCGAGCTGGTCGCGCGCACCGCGGCCGAATGCTTCATGCCGCTGATGGTGGGCGGCGGGGTCTCCTCGGTGGAGGATGTGCGCCGCCTGCTCCTGGCCGGCGCGGACAAGGTCTCGATCAACACCGCCGCCGTCGCCGAGCCCGAGCTGGTGCGCCGCGCCGCGGCGAAGTTCGGCAGCCAGTGCATCACAGTCGCGGTGGACGCCAAGAGGGTCGCGCCGGAGCGCTGGGAGGTCTTCACCCATGGGGGCCGCGACGCCACCGGCCTCGACGCGGTGGCGTGGGCGCGGCGCATGGCGGAGACGGGCGCGGGCGAAATCCTCCTCACCTCGATGGACCGCGACGGCAGCCGGGCGGGCTACGATCTCGATCTGACAAGGGCCGTGGTGGAGGCGGTGCCGGTGCCGGTGATCGCCTCGGGCGGCGCGGGGGGCCTCCATCACATGGTCGAGGTGCTGGCCGAGACGGGCGTCTCGGCGGTGCTGGCGGCCTCGATCTTCCATTTCGGCCAGCACGGGATCGGCGAGGCCAAGCGCGCCATCGCCGCGGCCGGCTTGCCCGTTCGGCTCGGCCGTTGAAAGAGGCGCCGGGCCGAGACAGGATGGCGGCCATGAGCGATGCAACCGTGCTCGACCGGCTTTACGAAGTCATCCTGAGCCGCCGCGGAGCGGACCCCGAGCGCTCGCATACCGCCCGGCTGTTCCAGAAGGGCACGCCCAAGATCGCGCAGAAGCTGGGCGAGGAGGCGGTCGAGACGGTGATCGCCGGCCTCGGCGGAACGCGCGAGGAGCTGGCCGCCGAAAGCGCCGATCTCATCTTTCACCTGCTCGTGCTCTGGGCCGCGCGGGACCTGGCGCCCGAGGAGGTCTGGCGCGAGCTGGAGCGCCGCCGCGCAACCTCGGGCATCGAGGAGAAGACCAGCCGCAAGGGAGGCTCGTAAGACCCATGGCCTATGACCGCAACAACATCTTCGCCCGGATCCTCAGGGGCGAAGTCCCGTGCAAGAAGGTCTATGAGGATCAGCACGCCCTCGCCTTCCGCGACATCAACCCGCAGGCCAGGACGCATGTGCTCGTGATCCCGAAGGGCGCCTATGTCTCGCTCGACGATTTCTCCGAGCGGGCCGAGAGCGCGGAGATCGTCGGCTTCGTGCGGGCGCTGGGGGTCGTCGCAAGGCAGCTCGGGCTCAAGGAGAGCGGCTATCGCGTGCTGGCCAATCACGGCGCCGATTCGCACCAGGAGGTGCCGCATTTCCACGTGCACATCTTCGGCGGCCAGCGCCTCGGGCGCATGATCCAGCCGGAGTGAGAATTCCCTCTCCCGGAACGGGAGAGGGAAGCGAGAGGCGAAGCCTCGAGCAGGGTGAGGGTGGGCCCGCAACCGGCCGTCACCCGCCCTCGCTTCGCGCGGCACCCTCCCCCGACGAGCGGGAGAGGGGAGTCACTTCACCTCCACCTCGACGAAGGCGAACTCGAAGTCGTTGGCGTTCTCGACATCGTGCTCGACTCCGGCTTTGCGGAAATAGGTTTGGCCGGCTTCGACCGCCGCGAGGGTGCTCTGGCCCTGGCCGTCGGTCACCTTCAGCGTGCCGCTGGTCAAGGGCACGATCACATAGTCATGCGCGTGCCGGTGCCAGCCGGTCGCCGCGCCGGGCGCGAAGACGTATTTCGTCACCTTCACGGTCTCGTTGTCTGCCTGCACCTGTTCGACGGCCCGCCGCGTCTTTCCGCCCATGATCGCGCCCCCTTCGCGCTCGATCCCTTTCGCCGACCGCCCATCGTGCCGGCGGGCCAGTCTATTTCGTCCCCACCGCCATCGAATAGGGCCCGGCGAGGTGTTCGACGCGCGCCTCGCGGAACCCGGCCTCGCGCATCCAGCCGACGCAGTCGGCGCCCGTATAGTCGAAGCCGCCGCGCGTCTCGATCAGCATGTTGAGGCTCATGAGGAGCCCATAGGCGTTTGAGCGCCGCTCGTCATCGATCATGGCATCGTAGACGAGGAGCCGCCCGCCCTTGGGCAGCGCCTCCAGCGCCTTGGCGAGGAGCGCGCGTTTCTGCTCCAAGTCCCAGTCATGGAGGATGTGGCCCATGACGAGGACGTCAGCCGTGGGCAGCCGGTCCTTGAAGAAATCGCCGGGCGCGAAGGCGAGCCGGTCGGAGAGCTTGTTCTCCTTCACGAAGCGCTCGAAGATCGGCCCGACGGCGGCCAAGTCGAAGCCCCGGCCTTTGAGATGCGGATGCGCCTTGGCGATCTCGACCGAAAGCCCGCCTTGCGCGCAGCCGATGTCGCAGAAGCTTTTGGCCTCCTTCCAGGGAAACTTCTCGGCGATGGCGCGCGCGGTCGGCCGGCTGATGCCGGTCATCGCCTTGAGGAAATGCTCCAGCGTCGCCGGGTCCTTGTAGATGGCGTCGAAGAGGTCGGGCTCGCCATGGCTGACCTCGTTCTGCGGCTGGCCGGTCTTGAGGCCCTGCGTGAGCCCGCCCCAGAAGCGATAGAGACGCTGATTGCACATTTCGAGGATGCCGCCGACATAGCTGGGCTTTGCCCGGTCGAGACAGAGACCGGTCTCGGCCGTGTTGCGGTAGCGCCCGTCGGACCCGCGCTCCAGCATGCCGAGCGCGACCAGCGCGTCGAAGAAGTCGCGCGCGCTCCGGGGATGGAGTTTCAGGCGCTCCTGCAGCGCGCGGGCATCGAGCGGCTGCTTGGCGAGCTCGCTGAAGACGCCGAGCTCGATCGCCGAGAGCAGCGTCTTCGAGCCCCAGAAGGCGAAGCCGA
>DATIDB010000321.1:0-9277 GCA_035456545.1 Alphaproteobacteria bacterium
GAACAGCGCCGAGCCGTGCGTGCGCGGCAGCACGCCGATCTCGCAGGAGATCGGCCGCACGGTGCGCGTGTCGCGCCCGTCGATGCGCCGACCCGACTTCAGGATCGCACCGCGCACCACCTCGCGCTCAAGCTCCTTGAACTCGGCGGCGGCGAGATCGGGATCGAAGCCCTCCTCGACGAGCCTCGGCAGAGCCGACGATTTCACCTCGTCGATGCGGGCGTGTCGCTCCTGCTTGCCGATGACGCCGTAGGCGGCGGTGAGCACCTCGCCGGCAACGGCCTTGAGGCGGTCCTTGAGCGCACCGAGCTGCTCATGCTCCACCGGCAGCGACCACGGCTCCTTGGCGCATTGCTCGGCCAGCTCGACGATGGCGCGGATGATCGGCTGGAAGGAGCGGTGGCCGAACTGGACGGCGCCGAGCATCACGTCCTCGGTCAGCTCCTGTGCCTGGGATTCCACCATCAGCACGCCTTCGACGGTGCCGGCGACGACGAGGTCGAGGCGGCTGTTGGCCATCTCGTCCATCTGCGGATTGAGGACGTACTCGCCTCCGATATACCCGACGCGCGCCGCGCCGATCGGGCCGAGGAAAGGAATTCCGGACAAGGTCAGGGCGGCCGACGCCCCGATCATCGCGACGATGTCGGGGTCGTTCTCCAGGTCATGGCTCAAGGTGGTGCAGATGACCTGCGTCTCGTTGCGGAAGCCCTCGGCGAACAGCGGGCGGATCGGACGGTCGATGAGGCGCGAGGTCAGCACCTCCTTCTCCGAGGGCCGCCCTTCGCGCTTGAAGAAACCGCCGGGGATCTTTCCGGCGGCGAAGGTCTTTTCCTGGTAGTTGACGGTCAGCGGGAAGAAATCCACTCCGGGCTTCGCGCTCTTGGCGGCCACGGCGGTACAGAGCACCGTGGTATCGCCATAGGTCGCCAGCACGGCGCCGTCGGCCTGTCGGGCAAAGCGCCCGCTCTCCAGCACGAGCTTGCGCCCGCCCCACTCGATTTCCTTACGGAAGACGTCGAACATCGTTTTCGTATCCTTTGCGTCACGGCCGGAGGATGACAGCCGGACCCGCGCAAGGGGCGGACATTGCCGCCCCTTGCGTCGGCCCGGCGCTCGCGAGGGCGGCGCCCCTCCGGCCTGAACGGGCGCCTCGCCTTCGCTTTGAAGCGTCAGGACCGCCGACCGGATCGCGATCCCGCGATGCCGACCGGCCGACCCGGAATTATGGGGCTTTCCCGCCCCGCTATTTGCGCAGACCCAGGCGCCGGATGAGCGAATCGTAGCGCTCGGTGTCCTTGCCCTTGAGGTAGTCCAGCAGGCGGCGCCTCTGGCCGACCATCATCAAGAGGCCGCGCCGCGAATGAAAATCCTTGGAATGGGCCTTCAGGTGGTCTGTGAGATTGTTGATGCGCTCGCTCAAGATCGCGACCTGCACCTCGGGCGAGCCGGTATCTCCCGCCTTGGTGGCGTATTCCTGAACGAGCGCCTGCTTGCGCTCGGCGGTGATCGACATCGGATGTCCTTCTTTGTCTAGAGGTTGAGCACGCGGACCGGCCGCAAGCTGCCGGCCTCGTAGCGCGTCAGCGCCACCGGCCGGCCGGCGCAGGTCGCGAAGACCGTCGCGCCTGGCTCCAGCTTCTCCACCCGGGCGAGGTCGGATCGCTTGATCAGCGCGATGGCCTGTCCCTGGCGGAGCCGGTCCGCTTCCTCCCCCGTCAGGGCCAGTGCCGGGATGTCGTCCAGCACGGTCTCGATCGGTTGGAGGGCCTCGAAGGCGGCGGCACTATGCCCCAAGGCCTGGAGGCGTTCCAGGGAAATCGCCTGCTCCTCCAGGAACGGTCCGACCGCCACCCGGCGCAGCGCCGCGACATGTCCGACCGTGCCGAGCCGGAGCGCCAGGTCGCGGGCGAGGCTGCGCATATAGGCGCCCTTGCCCGAGGACACCTCGAACTCGGCATGATCGGGATCCGGCTGCGCCAGGAGGCGGACGGACAGGATTTCCACCGATCGCGGCTCCAGCTCCGGCGCCTCGTCGGCGCGCGCCAGGTCATAGGCGCGCTGACCGTCGACCTTGATCGCCGAGTAGGCGGGCGGCACCTGGCGGATGCGGCCGGTGAATTCCGCAAGCACGGCCTCGATCTGCGCCCGCGTCGGACGCACCGGGCTGGTGGCGGTCACCGCGCCTTCCGCATCGTCGGTCGATCGCGCCTCGCCCCAGCGGATCGTGAAGCGGTAGGTCTTCGGCCCCTCCATGACGTAAGCCACGGTCTTGGTCGCCTCGCCGAAGGCGATCGGCAAGAGGCCCGTGGCCAATGGATCGAGCGTGCCGCCATGGCCCGCCTTTTCGGCGTCCAAGGCGCGGCGCGCCTTCGCCACCACCGCCGCCGAGCTCATGCCTGCGGGCTTGTCGATCACCAACCAGCCATGCACCGGTCGGCCCTGTCTCCTACGCGCCATCGCCCTCGTCCGGTTCTCCGCGCTTCAAGTCACGGGCGACCTTTGGATCGGCGAGGATGCGTTCGATCGCATCGGCGCGCTGGAAACTGGTATCTGCGGCGAAGCCGAGCTTGGGGGTGACCCGCAGCTCGATCTCGGTCGAAAGCTCGCGCTGCAGGAACCCGGCGGCGCGGCGCAGGGCGGCCACGACCTTGCCCGAATCCCCGCCCCCGAAGGGCGTCACATAGGCCGTCGCCGCCCGGAGATCGGGGCTGACGCGCACCTCCGTCACGGTGAGGGAAATCTCGGCCAGCTCCGGATCATGGAGGCGGCCCGAGCCGAGGATGCGCACCAGCGCGTGGCGGATTTCCTCCCCCACGCGGAGCTGGCGCTGCGAAGGTGGTTTGCCGGAGGCGCGGGTCATGCTCTATCCCCCCTCCCGCCCCCGGGGCGGGAAAGGGCATCGAGGGCCCTTGCCCGAGCGGGTGAGGGTGGGCTGCTCGCTGCGGCCGCGCCGCCGCTGAGAGCGCGCCAGGATTGGATCGTCTGGTGCATGTTCATTAGGCCCCCACCCGGCCGTCGCATCGCGACGGCCACCCTTTCCCCTGGCGGGGAGAGAGGCCGGGCGCAAGGGCGCCACTTCCGACTTCGACTTCTGACTTCTGACTTCTGAACCTCAGAGCACCCGCGCGACCTCTTCCAGCTCGAAGCACTCGATCTGGTCGCCCTGCTGGATGTCGCTGTAGTTCTCGAAGGCCATGCCGCATTCCATGCCGGCCTTGACCTCGCGCACCTCGTCCTTGAAGCGCTTCAAGGTCTTCAGCGAGCCCTCGTGGATCACGACGTTGTCGCGCAGGAGGCGGACCTTGGCGCCGCGCTTGACGGTGCCTTCGGTCACGTAGCAGCCGGCCACCTTGCCGACCTTGGTGATGGTGAAGACCTCGCGGATCTCCGCATAGCCGAGGAAGCGCTCGCGCACGGTCGGCGAAAGCAGACCCGAGAGCAGCGCCTTCACGTCGTCGATCACGTTGTAGATGATCGAGTAGTAGCGGATGTCGATGCCGTCGCGCCGGGCCAGCTCGCGCGCCTGCGGATTGGCGCGGACGTTGAATCCGATGACGATGGCGTTGGACGCCTTCGCCAGGGTGATGTCGGATTCGTTGATCGCGCCGACCGCCGAGTGCAGCACACGTACCGCGACTTCGTTGGTCGAGAGCTTGCCGACCGAATTGACGATCGCCTCGAGCGATCCCTGGACGTCCGACTTGACGACCACGGGAAGCTCCTTGGCCTCGCCCGCGGCGATCTTGGAGAACATCTCCTCCATGGTGCCGCGCGCGAGCTGCTTGGCCTGCACTTCGCGGCTGCGCCGCTGCCGGAACTCGGCGATCTCGCGGGCGCGGCTCTCATTGTCGAGGACCACGAAGTCGTCGCCGGCGAGCGGGGTCCCCTGAAGGCCGAGGACCTCGACCGGGACCGAGGGCCCGGCCTCGTCGACGCTTTCGCCGCGCTCGTTGACGAGGGCGCGCACGCGGCCCCACTGGCCGCCGGTGACGAAGATGTCCCCCATCTTCAAGGTGCCGCGCTGGACCAGCACGGTCGCGACCGAGCCGCGGCCGCGCTCGAGCTTGGCCTCGATCACGACGCCCTCGGCGAGACGGCCGGGATTGGCCTTCAGATCCAGAACTTCCGCCTGCACGAGAATCGCCTCGATCAGGCCGTCGAGATTCTTCTTGGTCTTGGCCGAGACCTCGACCACCTGCACGTCGCCGCCCATCTCCTCGGGCACCAGCTCGTGGCTCAGGAGCTCGTTCTTGACCCGGCCGGGATTGGCGTCGGGGAGGTCGATCTTGTTGATTGCGACGATGATCGGCACCGCGGCCGCCTTGGCGTGGCGGATCGCCTCGACCGTCTGCGGCATGATGCCGTCATTGGCCGCGACCACCAGCACCACGATGTCGGTGACATTGGCGCCGCGCGCGCGCATCTCGGAAAAGGCGGCATGGCCCGGCGTGTCGATGAAGGTGACCTTCGCGCCCGAACCGACCGTCACCTGATAGGCGCCGATATGCTGCGTGATTCCGCCCGCCTCGTGCGCGGCGACATCGGTCTGGCGCAGCGCGTCCAGAAGCGAGGTCTTGCCGTGGTCGACATGGCCCATCACGGTCACGACCGGCGGACGCGGCTGCAGGTTCTCGGCCTCGTCGGCGCTGCCGCGCAAGCCGATCTCGACGTCGGATTCCGCCACGCGTCGCACCTTATGTCCGAACTCGGTTACGATCAGCTCCGCTGTGTCGGCGTCGATCACCTGGTTGATGGTCGCCATGACGCCCATGCGCATCAGCGCCTTGATCACGTCCGCCCCGCGGGCGGCCATGCGGTTGGCTAGCTCCTGAACGGTGATCGTCTCTGGAATGATCACGTCGCGAACGATCTTCTGCGGTTCCGCTCTGAGCTGCGCGAGGCGTTGCTTCTCGCGCTCGCGCGCACGCCGCACGGAGGCGAGGGAGCGCACGCGCTCCTGCGAATCCTCATCGAGCGCCTGGCTGATGGTGAGCTTGCCGGTGCGCCGGCGCGGCTCCTCGCGGCGCGCGGTCGGCTGCGGCTTGGCCGGCGTAAGCCGCCCCGGGCGCTTTTCGCGCGCGCGCGTCTCCTCGTCCTCTTCCTCGACGGCGCGCGCCTTCGCCGGCGCGGCCGGAGCCGCGGCGGGCTCGGACTTGGGCGCCCGGCGGCGGCTTTCCTCCTCGGTGATCCGGAGCGCCTCGGCCTCCGCGAGGCGGCGCGCCTCTTCGGCCTTGAGGCGCGCCTCGGCCTCGGCGCGAGCCTTCGCCTCCTCTTCGGCGCGGGCGCGCGCTTCGGCCTCGACGTTGCGGCGCTGGTCTTCGTTCTGCTTGGCGTCCTCGAGCGCCTTCAGGCGCACCGCGCGCTCCGAAGCGGTCAGGTTCGCGTGCCGGTCCTCCTCCACGAGGAAGCCGCCCTCGCGCTCAGCCTGCGGCGCCTGTCCGGCGGGACCGAAGCTGCGCTTGCGCTTGACCTCGACCGTCACCGTCTTGGTGCGGCCGTGCGGGAAGCTCTGGCGCACCTGCCCGGTCTCGACCGTCTTCTTCAATTCGAGGCGGCCGCCCGAGCGGGCGAGGTTCAGAGGGCGTTTGCGTTCCTGTTCGTTCGTCGTCATGTCAAGCGATCAATCCCGTCCGCTTCAGTTCGGCAGAGTTCGAAATCCGGCGAGTCTTCCGCAGTCCCGCGCCAGGCGGTCGGCGATGCCGCCCTTGGTCACGGCGACATGGACGGCCACCTCGCGGCCGAAGATTTCGGCCAGCTCGGCGCCCGAGAACAGCGCGACCGTCGGAACGGTTCCGACGCCCGCGGCCAGCTTGGCGCGCTGCTCGCGCGAGCCGTCGGCGGCCTGCAGCAGGAGCGCCACGTTCCCGCGCCCCAGCGCCGCCTTGACTTTCTCGTACCCGGCCACCGCCTGGCCCGCGCGGCGCGCCAGCCCGAGAAGTTCGAGGCAGCGGCGCGCCAAGAGCGCTTGGATCCGATCGGCGAGGTCGGGCGGCGCCGAAACCCCGGCTCCGGCGGCACGCGCCAGGAGCCGCTTCGTCACGGCGCGCTCCACTATATCGCGCCGCGCCGCAATCCACAAACCCCGGCCGGGCAGCCGCTCCTCGATATCGGGCACGAGCGTGCCGTCCGGCGCAACCGCGAGGCGCACCAGCGCCTCCTTCGGCAGCCGCTCGCGGGTGGCCGCGCAGCGGCGCATCGGTCCCTCCTCCTCCGCTTCCGGAGAAGGGGGCTGCGGCGGCGACGTGGCCTCGGCGGAGATCATCTTGCGGGGTCGACTCCTTGGCTAGGCGCCCGGCTGCGCCGCAGGCGCGGCGTCGCCCTCGAACCAGTGGGCGCGCGCCGCCATGATGACGGCATTCGCGCTTTCTCCATCGAGGGCATCGGAGCCGACGATCTCGATCAGCTCGTCCGAGGCGAGGTCGGCGAGGTCGTCGAGGCTCTTCACCCCGGCCTCGCCGAGCTTGACCATCATTGCCGGGGTCAGGCCGTCGATGGCCGCCAGCTCGTCGCTGACGCCCATCTCGCGCCGGCGCTGGTCCAGCTCCTCGTTCTGGCGGGCGAGGAAGCCTTGCGCCCGCTCGGAGAGCTCGCGCGCCACGTCCTCATCGAAGCCCTCGATCTTCGCCAGCTCCTCGAGCGGCACATAGGCGATCTCCTCGATCGTGCCGAAGCCCTCGGTCACCAGCAGATGCGCGATCACGTCGTCGACGTCGAGCGCATCCACGAACATCTTGGAACGGGTGCGGAACTCCTCCTGGCGGCGCTCCGATTCCTCGGCCTCGGTCAGGATGTCGATGTCCCAGCCGGTGAGGATCGAGGCGAGGCGCACATTCTGCCCGCGCCGGCCGATGGCGAGGGAGAGCTGATCGTCGGGGACCACCACCTCCATCCGGTGCACGTCCTCGTCGAGCACGACCTTGCTCACCTCGGCGGGCGCGAGCGCGTTGACGACGAAGGTCGCCGGGTCGCCCGACCAGGGGATGATGTCGATCTTCTCGCCCTGCAGCTCGCCGACCACCGCCTGGACGCGGCTGCCGCGCATGCCCACGCAGGCGCCGACCGGGTCGATCGAGGAATCGTTGGAGAGCACGGCGATCTTGGCGCGGCTGCCCGGATCGCGCGCGACGGCGCGGATCTCGACGATGCCGTCATAGATCTCCGGCACCTCCTGGGCGAAGAGCTTGGCCATGAAATCGGGGTGCGTGCGCGAGAGGAAGATCTGCGGGCCCCTCGGCTCCTCGCGCACGTCGTAGATGAGCGCGCGCACGCGATCGCCGACGCGGAAGGTCTCGCGCGGCAGGAGCTCGTCGCGGCGGAGCATCGCCTCGGCGCGGCCGAGATCGACCGTCACGTTGCCGAACTCCACGCGCTTGACGAGGCCGTTGACGATCTCGCCCTTGCGGTCCTTGTACTCCTCGAACTGCCGCTTGCGCTCGGCCTCGCGCACCTTCTGCACGATCACCTGCTTGGCGGTCTGCGCGGCGATGCGTCCGAAATCGATCGGCGGCAGCTCCTCGATCAGGAACTCGCCGACCGGCAAGCCCTGGGCGCGCGGGTCCTGGGGGGAGATCTGCGTGAACTCGTTCTCGATGGGGTCGGCGACCTGGCGGTAGCGGGCGAGCCGGATGTCGCCCGACTTGCGGTCGATCGAGGCGCGGATGTCGTGCTCATGCCCGTATTTGGAGCGGCCCGCCTTCTGGATGGCCTGCTCCATCGCCTCCAGCACCTCGTCGCGCTCGATGCCCTTCTCGCGGGCGACCGCATCGGCCACCTGCAAGAGCTCCAGGCGCGGGACCACCATGCTCGCTTCCATCTTTCCCTCTACTCCTTCGCGCGGCGGACCTTCATGGCCTCGGCCGCCAACAGCTCCTCGTTCAGAACCAGCTTGGCGCGACGGATCTGCCGCATCGGCAGCTTCACCTCGCGCTCCAGGCCCGCCATGCGGACCCGCTCCCCCTCGACCCCCAACAGCCGCCCCTTGAAGCGCCGCTGCCCGTCCATGGGATCGGTGAGCTCGACCGAGGCCTCGTAACCCGCGAAGCGCTCGAAATCGGCGGCGCGAGTCAGCGGCCGGTCGATCCCGGGCGAGGAGACCTCGAGGGTGTACGAACCCTCGATGGGATCCTCCACATCCAGCACCGCGGACAGCGCGCGGCTCACCTCGGCGCAGTCGTCGAGGCTCAAGGGCGCCTCGTCCTTACGCTCCACCATCACCTGCAGGCGCGGCGAGCGTCCCGGGTTGAGGATCACGCGCACGAGACCATAGCCCATGGCCTCGACCGTGGGCTCCACCAGCTCGGCAATGCGCACCGCGCGCAGGTCGGAGACCTCGGCGACGCCGATCCTCTCGATCAACCAAAAGCTCCAAATAAAAAAGTGGGCCGTTTGGCCCACTTTTTTTTCGGCCCGGTCAACCAGCCGGGCTTATTGATGGCCGGAATATAGTGATTTCCAAAGCCGCCGCAACCCCCGAATCGGATAGCGGCAGGGCATTATCGGGTCTTCCTGAGCCGGAACCTCAGATAGACCGGCCGGCGGCCGGCTTTCACCGCCTTCTGCTCATAGCGGGTCGGCGGCCAATCCTCCGGCCGCACCCGCCAGTCGGCTGGTCCTTCGGCGAGCCATTCGAAATCGGGCGAGCGGGCCAGATGCTCCAGCGCCCAGGCGATGTATCCCGCATCGTCGCTCGCGACCCGGAGCTCGGCGCCGGGTTTGAGGATGCGCGCCAGTTCCGCCAGGTTGTCCGGCGAGACGAAGCGCCGGCGGGTGTGGCGCGCCTTGGGCCAGGGGTCGGGGAAGAGCAGGAAGGCGCGGCCGATGCTTTGGTCCGGCAGCGCATGCAAAAGCGGGCGGGCATCGTCGGGATGGATGCGCACATTGCCGATGCCGCCCCGCGCGAGATGTCCGAGCAGGCTGACGACGCCGTTGAGGAAGAACTCCGCTCCGATGAAGCCAACATCCGGGTTGCGCTCCGCTTGCCAAGCCAGATGCTCGCCGCCGCCGAAGCCGACCTCGAACCAGACGTCGCGGATCGCGGGGCCGAACAGCGCCGCGAGGTCTAGCCGTTCGCCCCGCTCGGGCAGCGCGATGCGCAGCTTCGGCAGAAGCTCGGCGAGCAGCTCCTGCTGCCCGGCCCTGAGGCGCCGGCCGCGCCTGCGCCCATAGAGCTGGAGGCGCGCGCCTTCGGGCGTCCCGGCCATGCGGGAAGATCGGCCTAGACGGCCCTCAAGAGCGGCTCGACGAGATCCAGCTTCTCCCAGGAGAAGCCGCCGTC
>DATIDB010000322.1:0-2418 GCA_035456545.1 Alphaproteobacteria bacterium
CGCGCACCTGGCTGATGATGCCCGCCTGCCAGACCAGCGCCTCGATCGAGAGCCGCCCCTCGCCCGACCAGCCGGCGGGAAACGAAATCGGCCAGGCGGTCCCGCTTTCGTTCTTCGGCCAGGCGTCGAGATCAAGCCGGCTCATCGCCAGCTCCAACTGCGCGCGGCGCGCATCGAAATCGAGCGCTCCCTTGCCGCCCGCCACCGCGCCGCCGAATTCGATCCGCAACGAGGAGGCCTCGAGCCGAGAGCCGCCGATTTTCACCTCCGCCTCCGCGGAGAGCGGCTGATCCATGCCCGCGGGAAGCGGCCCTTCGACCAGATCGAGCGCCGTCAGGCTGCGCGCAAGCGACGCGCTCTTGACCCGCAGCTTGCCGGTATAGCCGAAGGCTTCGCCGCCCAGCAGCGCGCCGCTGGCCTCGGCCTCGCCGTCACCTGCCGAGACGAGGACGCGCACCGGCCCGCCTTGCGCCCCGGCCGGCAGGGCGGCCTCGAAGCGCACCGGCGTCTCGCCCACCCGGCCCGTCCCTGAGATCGCGGCCGGCCCGAGCGGAGGCGCCGTCAAGGAGGCGTCCACCTTCTCCAGCTTGCGCACGCTTCCGTCGCGGCCGCGCCAAAGGGCGGTGCCGCCGGCGATGCGCACATGTTCCAAGGCCAGCCGCAATCGGCCCTGCCGCCCCTCCTGCGAGAGATGCTCGACCACCCCCTCCCAGTTCCCGGCGCCGTCGGAAAGCCGTTCGAGAAGGATGGTGGGCTCGATCAGGTCGAGGCTGCGCAGCTCGAACCGGCCGGAAAGGAGCGGCCAGGGCGCGAGGCGCGCCTCCAGCCGCCCCACCCGCACCATCTCGGGCTGCGAGCCGCCAAGCGCGTTGCCGAGGCTCACATCGCGCGCGACCAGCCGCGGGCGCGGCAGAAGCTCGAGGCTGAGATCGCCCGCGACCACCAGCTCGCGTCCGGTCGCCCGCCGTACCGCTTCCGCGAACGGCGCCTTGTAGGCGTTCCAGTCGATGAGCGAGGGACCCAGCACCACCGCCGAACCGGCGAGGGCGATGAGAAAGAAAAGGACGATCAGCACCCAACGCCAGCGCGATCGGCTGGCGACCGGCGGCGGCGCCGGGCGGTATCCCACCGGCTTGAACGGGTCCTGCATCTCTCTATGCTGGCGCGTGGTGACGCAAAAAGGCCTGAGGAGTCCGGCACATGGGCGAGATCGTGAACCTAAACAAGGCGCGCAAGAATCACAATCGCGAGCTTGCCCGCCGCCGCGCGGCCGAGAACCGCGTCCGGTACGGCCGCACGCGAGGGGAAAAGGCGAAGGAACGCGACGAAAGCGCCCGCCGCGACCGGAATTTGGATGGCGGCAAGCTCGATCCCAAGGATTAGACCCGCACCACCTTGCCGGGGTTCATCAGGTTCATCGGGTCGAGCGCCTGCTTGACCTGGCGCATGACGGCGACCGCCTCCCCATGCTCGGCGGTGAGGAACTCCAGCTTGCCGTAGCCGATCCCGTGCTCGCCCGTCGAGGTCCCACCCAGCGCGATGGCGCGCAGGACCATGCGGTCGTTCACCGCGCGCGCCCTGGCCAGCTCCTCCGGGTCGTTCGGATCGATGACGAAGACCAGGTGGAAATTGCCGTCGCCGACATGCCCGACGATGGGCGCGAGGAGGCCCGATCGCGCCACATCCGCCCGCGTCTCGGAGATGCATCGGGCGAGCGTTGAGATCGGCACGCAGACATCCGTCGCCCAGCCTTTCGCGCCGGGGCGCAGCGCCAGCGCGGCGTAATAGGCGTCGTGCCGCGCCTGCCAGAGACGGTTGCGGTCCTCGGGCCGCGTCGCCCATTGGAAATCGCCGCCGCCCTTCTCGGCCGCGATCGCCCCGACCGTCTCGGCCTGCTCGACCACGCCGGCCTCCGTGCCGTGGAACTCGAAGAACAAGGTCGGCTGCACGGGATAGCTCAGCTTGGAGTGGCGATTGATGGCCTCCATCTGCACGGCGTCGAGAAGCTCGATGCGCGCCACCGGAACCCCCGATTGGATGGTGAGGATCACCGTCTCCACCGCCGCCTCGACCGAGGGGAACGAGACCACGGCCGCCGACATCGCCTCGGGGATGCCGTAGAGGCGCAAGGCGATCTCGGCGATGATGCCGAGCGTCCCTTCCGAACCGACGAAAAGCCGCGTCAGATCGTAGCCCGCCGCGGATTTGCGCGCCCGGCCGCCGGTCTTGATGATGCGCCCGTCCGCCAGGACGACGGTGAGCCCCAGCACGTTCTCGCGCATGGTGCCGTAGCGCACCGCGTTGGTGCCGGAGGCGCGGGTCGCGGCCATGCCGCCGATGGAGGCGTCGGCCCCGGGATCGACCGGGAAGAACAGGCCGAGATCCTTGACCGCCGCGTTGAGCTGCTTGCGCGTGACC
>DATIDB010000323.1:0-7018 GCA_035456545.1 Alphaproteobacteria bacterium
ATCCTGTTCGACGGGGGCTTGAGGACCAGCCGCGACACGCTGCGGCTCGCGCTGGGGCCGGCCGCGGCGTTGGCCTCGGTCGGCGTCGCCGTCACCGCGCTGCTCGTCGGCCTCGTCGCGGCGCTGTTCTTGGGCTTCTCCTGGCCGGCCGCTCTCCTGATCGGCTCAATCGTGGCCTCGACGGACGCGGCCGCGGTCTTCGCCTTGCTGCGGCTCAAGGGCATGGATGTGCAGCGCCGCACCGCCGCGACCCTGGAGGTGGAATCCGGCCTCAACGATCCCATCGCCGTGTTCCTGACCGTGCTCTTCACGGAATACCTGATCGCCGACGAGGGACCCGGCATCGGCGAGGTGGTGCTGCGCCTGGTGCTGCAGATGGGCGGCGGGGCGATCATCGGCATGGCCGGAGGCTATCTTCTGACCCGCCTCATCAACCGGCTCAGCCTGGCCGCCGGACTTTACCCGATCCTGGCGCTTTCGCTTGCGCTGGTCGTGTTCGGCGGGGCGCTGGCGGTGGGCGCGAGCGGGTTCCTCGCCATCTATGCCGCCGGCGTGGTGCTCGGGAATAGCCGCCACCGGGAGGCGGTATCGATCGACCGCTTCCATGACGGGATGGCCTGGCTGGCGCAGATCGCGCTCTTCCTGATGCTCGGCCTCTTGATCACGCCGCACGAGCTGCTGCGCGGCTGGGACGTGGCGCTGATCCTCTCGACGGTGCTGATGCTCCTCGCGCGGCCGCTGGCCGTGGCGCTTTGCCTGGCGCCGTTCCGGTTCACCTGGCAGGAGATCGTCTTCGTCGGCTGGGTGGGCCTGCGCGGCGCGGTGCCGATCTATCTGGCGACCATTCCCATCCTGGCCGGCGCACCGAACGCGACCGCCTATCTCAATCTGGCCTTCGTCGCCGTGTTGACCAGCCTGATCCTCCAGGGATGGAGCGTCGCCTGGTTCGCGCGCGCGCTCGGCCTCGAGCTGCCGCCGAAGCCGGAGCGGCCGCTGCGCCAGGAGCTGGGTCTGCCCGGAACGGGGGCCGATCTAGTCATCGCCGCCTATGACGTGGCGGAGGAGGCGCTCGCCACCCGCCGCTCCATCGCCCGCCTGCCGATGCCCGCGGAGGCGCGGATCCTCATGGCGATCCGTGACGGAAAGGCGATCAATCCGCCGGAGCTGGAGCGGCTTGAGCCCGGCGACACGGTCCTGGTCCTCGGTCCCGCCGAAGGGCAGGACGCGCTGGACCGCGTCTTCGGCGCGCGCGAGCGGCCCGCGGAGGAAGCAGGCACGGTGTTCGGCGAATTCACCCTGGAAGGCTCGGCGCCGGTGAAGGCGCTGGCCTCAGTCTACGGCTTGCCGCTGCCGGAAGAGGGGCCGCGAGGCACGCTCGCCGATTTCGTCGCCGATCGGATCGGCAAGGAACCGATCGCCGGCGACCGCCTTGCGCTCGGCGATGTCGAGCTGGTGGTGCAGGAGGTCGAGGACGGCGTCATCCGCACCGTCGGCATCGAGCTGGAGCCGGAGGAGCGGCGCGCCCGGAAGATCAGTCCGCGCCGCATCCGCGAGCAACTCGCCGGGCTGGTTGCGCGGCTTGGCCACCTCTCTCGATGGCGGGAGAGGTCGGGAGGGCGAACCCCCAGCGGGTGAGGGTGGGGTCGGCGCTGATCCGGCTCCTTACCCGAACACCCTCTTGAAGATCGTATCGACGTGCTTGGTGTGGTAGCCGAGGTCGAAGAGCGTGGCCAACGCGTCCGGCTTCAGATATCGCGCGACCTCCGCATCGGCGGCGAGCAGCGCCTGGAAATCGCCGCCCCCTTCCCAGATGCGCATGGCGTTCCGCTGCACCGCGCGATAGGCATCCTCGCGGCTCATGCCCGCCTGCGTCAGCGCCAGCAGGACCCGCTGGGAATGCACGAGCCCGCCCAAGCGGTCGAGGTTGCGCTTCATCGCCTCGGGATAGACGACCAGCTTCTCGACCACCTGCGCCGCGCGCGCGAGCGCGAAGTCGAGCGCAATGGTCGCGTCCGGCGCGTTCACTCGCTCGACCGCCGAATGGGATATGTCCCGCTCGTGCCAGAGGGCGACATTCTCGAGGGCCGGGATCACCGCCGCCCGCACCAGCCGGGCGAGCCCGGTGAGGTTCTCGGTCAGGACCGGGTTGCGCTTGTGCGGCATGGCCGAGGAGCCCTTCTGCCCCGGCGCGAAATACTCCTCCGCCTCGCGCAGCTCCGTGCGCTGAAGGTGCCGGATTTCGATCGCGAGCCGCTCGATGCCGCTGGCCGTCACCGCGAGCGCCGCGAAGAAGGCGGCGTGGCGGTCGCGCGGAATCACCTGGGTCGAGATCGGCTCGACCTCGAGGCCGAGCTTCCCGGCGACATGCGCCTCCACGCGCGGGTCGACATTGGCGAAGGTCCCGACCGCGCCGGAGATCGCGCAGGTCGCGATCTCGCGCCGCGCCCGGACCAGCCGCTCGCGGTTGCGCGCGAACTCGGCATGATGGCCCGCGAGCTTCAGGCCGAAGGTCGTCGGCTCGGCATGGATGCCATGGCTGCGGCCGATGCAGACCGTGTCCTTGTGTTCGAAGGCGCGGCGCTTGAGCGCGGCGAGGAGGCCATCCACATCGGCGATGAGAAGGTCGGCCGCCCGGGTGAGCTGCACGGCAAGGCAGGTGTCGAGCACGTCCGACGATGTCATGCCCTGATGGACGAACCGCGCCTCGGGCCCAACATGCTCGGCGAGGTTGGTGAGGAAGGCGATCACGTCGTGCCGCGTCTCGCGCTCGATCTCGTCGATGCGGGCGACGTCGAAATTCCCGCGCTCCCACACCGCCTTGGCCGCCTCCTTCGGGATGAGGCCAAGCTCGGCCATGGCGTCGCAGGCATGCGCCTCGATCTCGAACCAGATTCGCAATCGGTTCTCCGGCTCCCAGATGCGGGCCATTTCGGGGCGGCTGTAGCGCGGGATCATGGGGTGCCTTGTGGCGTCGGTGCGGGTGGCGGAGCCGATATAGCCCAATCGGGGCGGGCGGTGCTAGGCTCGCCGGCCACAAAAACCTGTTCCAAAGACGGAGGGGGCATGTTCGAGGAAAGTTTCCATCGCGAGCTGACCGCCTGGCGGCGCGACATTCACCGGCATCCGGAGACCGCTTTCGAGGAGCGCCGCACCTCCGATATGGTGGCCGAGCGTCTCGGGTCGTTCGGAATCGCCGTGCATCGGGGCCTTGCGGAAACGGGCGTCGTCGGCACCCTGAAGTTCGGCTCCGGCGGCCGCGCCATCGGCTTGCGCGCCGACATGGATGCGCTCCCCATGCAGGAGCTGAACCAGTTTGCGCATGCCTCGATCCATGCAGGCAAGATGCATGCCTGCGGCCATGACGGGCATGTGACCATGCTGCTCGGCGCGGCGCGCGTGCTCGCGGCCGAGGGCGGATTCGACGGGACCGTCCATCTCATTTTCCAGCCGGCCGAGGAAAGCCGCGGCGGCGGCCGTCGCATGATCCAGGACGGGCTTTTCGAGAAATTCCCGGTCGAAAGCGTCTATGGCATGCACAACCTGCCGGGCCTTCCCGCCGGGCACTTCGCCACGCGCGTCGGCCCCCTGATGGCCGCGGCCGACGAGCTCGATATCCTGGTCCGCGGCATCGGCGGGCATGCGGCCATGCCGCATCGCGCGGCCGATCCGATCCTCGCGGGGGCGCATGTGGTGACGGGGCTGCAAAGCATCGTGTCGCGCAACACCGATCCGCTCGAGAGCGCCGTGGTGTCGATGACCATGTTCCATGGCGGGGAGGTGAACAACGTCATCCCCGACCGCGCCAAGCTCACGGGGAGCGTGCGCACCTTCAAGCCCGAAGTGCAGGACCGGGTCATCGCCGACATCGAACGGATCGCGAGCCACACCGCCGAGGCCTTCGGCTGCACCGCCGAAGTCGATTACCGGCGCGGCTACCCGCCCACCATCAATTCCAGGAAGGAGGCGGAGTTCGCCTGCTCGGTCGCGGCCAAGCTGGGCGGTTCGGTGAACGCCGACATTCCCCCGATCATGGGCTCGGAGGATTTCTCCTTCATGCTGCAGGCCCGGCCCGGCTGCTTCATGTTCATCGGCAACGGAGACGGGCCGGACGGCGGCTGCATGGTCCACAACCCGAATTACGACTTCAACGACGCCATCCTGCCGACGGGCGTACGCTACTGGGTCGAGCTGGTGCGCTCGGCGCTGCCAGCAGGATAGGGAGGAGGCCGCGGATTGCCGGATCGCTACGACGCCATCGTCATCGGGGGAGGCCATAACGGCCTCGTTTGCGCGGCCTATCTGGCGCGTGGCGGGCTGAAGACCTGCGTGCTCGAGCGCCGGCACATCGTCGGCGGCGCCGCGGTCACAGAGGAGGTCTTTCCCGGTTTCCGCTGGTCGGTCGCCTCCTATGTGATGAGCCTCCTGCAGCCGCGGATCATCCGCGAGCTGGAGCTGGAGCGGCACGGCTTCAAGGTGTTGCCCGCCTCCAGCCTCTTCGTTCCCTTTCCGAACGGCGATTCCTTCATCTACTGGGACGACGAGCGGAAGACCTGCGCGGAGATCGCGCGCTTCTCGAAGAAGGACGCCGAGGCCTATCCGGTCTTCAACCGCTATCTCCAGGAGTCCGCGTCGATCGTGCGCCAGCTCCTCTGGGAGACGCCGCCCGATCCGTCCTCGACGCGCCTGAAGGACATGAAGAACACGGCGGCCTTGATCTGGAAGTACCGTCGCGCCGCCGGGAAGATGTACCGGATCGCCGACCTTTTGACGCAGAGCGTTTCCGACTATCTCGACCGCTGGTTCGAATCCCCGGAGCTGAAGGGAGTCCTCGCCTATTACTCCTCCATCGGCACCTTCGCCGGCCCGCGCTCGCCCGGGACCGCCTATGTCCTCCTGCATCACCTCATGGGCGAGCATCAGGGCGCGGGCGGCTGGGGGTTCGTGCGGGGCGGCATGGGCGCGATCACGCAGGCGATCGCCGCCTCCGCCCGCGAGAAGGGCGCCGAGATCCGCACGAGCGCGGAGATCGAGCGCATCCTGGTGCGTAACGGCGCCGCGAGCGGCGTCGCGCTCAAATCGGGCGAGGAGATCGAGGCGAAGCTGCTGGTCTCGAACGCCAACGCCAAGCATACCTTCCTGAAGCTCGTGGACGAGGCGGAGCTTCCGCCCGAATTCCTCGCCGAAATCCGCTCCTATCGGACCTTGAGCTCGGCCTTCAAGATCAACCTCGCGGTCGAGGAGCCGCCGGCCTACAAGGCCGCCGATCCCGAGCGGCTCGGCAACGCCTATCCGAGCTATGTGCATCTGGGGCACAGCATCGATTACCTCGAGAAGGCCTATGACGACGCGAAATACGGGCGCTGGTCCGAGCGGCCGTTCGTCACGCCCGTCGTGCCGACCATCGTCGACGACACTCTCGCGCCCAAGGGCAAGCACGTCGTCAATCTTTTCGGCGGGCACGCCCCCTATCACCTGAAGGACGCGCGCTGGGAGGAGTCGAAGGACGCGTTCTTCAAGACCGTCGTCGATACGGTGAGCGAGTTCGCGCCGAACTTCCGCGATTCGATCATCCATGCGCAAGTCCTCGCGCCGCCCGATCTCGAAGCCCTGATCGGGTTGCCCAACGGCCATATCTTCCATGGCGAGCTGGCGCCCGATCAGCTCTTCTTCATGCGCCCCGCGCCCCACTACGCCGACTACCGCAGCCCGATCCGCGGCCTCTACCAATGCGGCTCGTCCACGCATCCCGGCGGCGGCGTCATGGGCGTGCCCGGCTACAACGCCGCGCGCGAAATCCTGAAGGACTGGAAGGCGGAGCGGCGGCGCTAGCGCCCGCCGGGGCCGCGCTCGATCGGCGCCTCCTTCACGCCGAGCAAGCCGGAGGGGCGGAGCGTCAGGACCAGCACCAGAACGCCGAAGACGGCGACGTCGCGATAGCTCGAATCCAGATAGGCGGCCCAGAAGGTCTCGATCGCGCCGATCAGGAGGCCGCCGAGGAGCGCGCCGCCGACCGAGCCGATGCCGCCCAACAGCGCCGCCGTCAGCGCCTTGAAGCCGACGATGTAACCCATGAAGAATCCGACCCCGCCGTAATAGACGGCATCGATCACGCCCGCCGCGCCGGCGAGCGCCCCGCCCAGGGCGAAGGTCCTCGCGACGGTCCGGTCCACATCGACGCCCAGCAACGCGGCCATGCGCGGGTCCTGCGCCACCGCCCGCATCTGCCGCCCGTATCGGCTGCGGCCGATGATGAGCGCAAGCGCCATCCCGATCATGAGGGCCAGCGCGACGATCGCCGTCTGCAATCCGGTGACATGCACGGCGAAGCCCGCCCGCTCCAGAAGGGTGACGTTCCCGAAATGGATCGGGGAGAGCCAGTGGCTGCGCGCCCCTTGGGCGAGGCGGGCGTATTCCTGCAGCGCGATCGAAAGGGCGATGGCGGCGATGAGCGCCCGGCTCGGCTGGCGCGCCAGCGGCCGGAAGACCAGGCGCTCGGCGACCCAGGCATGACCGCCGGAGATCAGCATCCCCGTCGCCAGAGCGGCGAGGAGCCCCAAGGCAAGCCAGCTTCCACCCGTGATCCCCAGCACCGCGAAAACGCCGAGCGCCGCGAACGCCCCCAGCATGTAGATCTCGCCATAGGCGAAATTGATGACGCCGATGACGCCGTAGACCAGCGTGTAGCCGACGGCGGTCAGCCCGTAGATGGCGCCGAGGATAAGGGCGTTGACCGTCTGCTGCACGAGATAGGGCAGGGCGCGCGCGCCGCCGGGCGCGCCGATCCGCTCCTTTAGGACGGGGGGGTTCAGATCCACGCCGAGCTCGTGGCTCAGCTCGCGGCGCAGGAGCTGAAGCTTGACGTCCGAAAGGGTTCCCGATCCGGTCTCCTCGATCGCGATGAGGCCGAGTCGGCCGCCGCGCCCGTCTCCCGCGAAGGTGCAGGACAAGGTTCCGCGCCCGGCCAGGAACGGGGCGCGCCGCACAAATTCGATCTGGATGCGCCGGGGATCGTCGGGCG
>DATIDB010000324.1:0-5356 GCA_035456545.1 Alphaproteobacteria bacterium
CTCACTCACGTCCCCACTCCTCCTTGATCGGCCCAATGGGCATATCCCCTTTCGGCGACACGCTCATTAGCAGGCCAGGATAAGGCGCGTCGAGCGATCTCGGCAAATGCGCATCAGGCCGATACTCCCCCGGCGAGGCGCATCAGTTCCAACGCCGTGTCCACCGATGCGGCCGGCTTAGCGAAATCGAGCCGCGCGGTCCGCTCCCCTGCCCTGAAGTCGCATCCCTCGGCGTCGATCCCGGTCAGACGCCAGGGCCCGGCCATGCCGCTTGCCCGGACGCCGAGGCGGTCGACCAGGTCCGGTTCGTCAACATTCATTCGCCGCGCGCGGTTGCTCCCTTCGGGCCAGAAGGAAAGGGCCTCCTGTCCGAGCAGCAGGGCGCGCGCATCGAGCCAGCGAATCCGCCCGAATCCGGCCACCAGATGCCCCTTTCGGACGGCCATCCGATAGCAGCGGAAATCGCCGAAGCCGGCGTAAAGGGCGGCTCCGGGATGGCGGTCGAGGAACCGCGCCCTCAAACGGTCGGGGCTCTCCGGCCGCAGCCTGCCGATCAGGGTGAGGCGCGGCTCCGCCAGGGGCTCGGCCGCCCCGGCCGCGGGGGCCAGCAGCAGCGCGGCGTTCGGGTCCGCGGCGAGGTTGCGGCTGTGATCGGCCAAATCCGAGAGCAGCAGGATCGGGCTGCCGTCGAGATCGCTGGCGAGGAGAACAAAAGAAGCATAGGGCGCTCGGCGGGGATCCTCGAGCCCCTCGGGGGCGAGCGTGGTGGCGAGGGCACCCCGATCGGCGAGCCGCATCAGGCGCCGGGCGAGGGCCGGCTCGGAGCCGGTGGAATCCGCATGCGTTTGCACCATTGTCTCTGTAGAATGCGCCGCCGCGGCAAGGGATCAAGGCCTTGACTTGTTTACCATGTCCCGTGGCTCCTTCGGCGCCTCACCCGGGGCTGGATCGCCCCTTGAAGGTGCGCCGACCCCGACGGAAGGGGCTCGGCCGGACCCCGCCGCTCCGCCCCCGCCGCAAGATTGCGAATTGGATGCAATGGACGTGCAACAGACCATCGCCCTTGTCGACGACGACCGCAACATCCTGACCTCCGTCGCCATGGCGCTCGAGGCCGAGGGCTTCGCCGTGCGCACCTTCACCGACGGTGCCGAGGCGCTGCGCGGCATGACCGCCAATCCGGTCGACCTCGCCATTCTGGACATCAAGATGCCGCGCATGGACGGGATGGAACTGCTCGACCGGCTGCGCAAGCAGAGCCGGGTCCCGGTGATCTTCCTCACCTCGAAGGACGACGAGGTGGACGAGGTGCTGGGTCTCAGGATGGGGGCGGACGACTACATCAAGAAACCCTTTTCCCAGAGGCTCCTGATCGAGCGGATCCGGGCGCTTTTGCGACGGGAATCCACCTCGCGGGACGGCGGCGCGCCGGCGAGCGCCGAAAGCATCATCCTGCGCGGGGAGCTGATGCTGGACGCCGCCCGGCACCTATGCACCTGGAAGGGGCAGACGGTCGACCTGACCGTGACCGAATTCCTGCTTCTCAAGGCCCTGGCCTCCCGGCCCGGCCACGTCAAGAACCGCGACCAGCTCATGGATGCGGCCTATGGCGAATCGATCTATGTGGACGACCGCACGATCGACAGCCACATCAAGAGGCTGAGGAAGAAATTCAAGTCGGTCGATTCAGAGTTCGCCGAGATCGAGACCTTGTACGGAGTGGGCTATCGCTACCGCGACCGTTAGCGTTTGGCGCGACCGCAACCGCGGTCGCCGCATCGAACCGCGCCTGGTCGAGGAAGGCGGGCGCGCCGAACCGGTCGACGAGCCGACCGCTCCGGCGAGGGCTGCCTCCTGGGAGGCGCGGCGGGCGCGCCTTACCCTCACCCGCCGCATCCTGGCGCTCAACATCCTGGCGCTGCTGATCCCGATCGGCGGCCTGCTCTATCTCGGCGAATACCGGGCGAAGCTGATCGCCTCCGAGCTGGATTCCTTGAGCGCCCAGAGCGACCTCTTCGCCGGCGCGCTCGGCGCCTCGGCGGTCACCATCGGCCCGGCGGGCGAGGAGCGGCTCTCGGCCGAGACCTCGCGCCCGATCATACGGCGGCTCGTGGACCAGTCGCGCCTCAGGGCCCGGCTCTTCGATCTCGACGGGCAGCTTCTGGCGGACAGCTTCCGCCTGGTCGGCCCCGGCGGGCGCGTGGACATCCAGGAGCTCCCCGCAACGAGCGCCCTCTCGCCGCACGAGACCTGGGTCGCCGACCTCTACGACTGGGTGGTGAACTGGCTGCCGCGCAGGACCCCCTTCCCCCCCTATCACGAGCCGACCAATCAGAGCGCCTCCGACTACGAGGAGGTCGTGCGCGCACTCGGGGGGGAAAGCGGCGCGGTCGTCCGTCAGGGCGTCGATGGCGGGCTGGTGCTCACCGTGGCGGTCCCGGTCCAGCGTTACCGCCAGGTGCTTGGCGCGCTCATGCTCTCGCGCAGCGGCGCCGAGATCACCCAGGCCGTGCGCGAGGTCCGCTTCGACATCCTCAAGGTCTTCACCATCGCGCTCGCCATCACCGTGCTGCTGTCCATCTATCTCGCCGGCACCATCGCGCGCCCGATCCGCCGATTGGCGGAGGCGGCCGAGCGGGTGCGACGCGGCCACGGCCGACACGCCGCGATCCCGGATTTCACCCGGCGCGGGGACGAGGTCGGCGATCTTTCGGGCGCGCTGCGCGACATGACCGAGGCGCTCTGGCAGCGGATGGACGCGATCGAGCGCTTCGCCGCCGACGTCGCCCATGAGCTGAAGAACCCGCTCTCTTCGATGCGCAGCGCCGTCGAGACCGTGGCCCGGCTCGACGATCCCGAGCAGCAGAGGAAGCTGATCCAGATCATCCTCGACGACGTGCAGCGCCTCGACCGCCTGATCAGCGACATCTCCGACGCCTCGCGCCTGGACGCCGAGCTGTCGCGCGCCGAAGGCGAGCCGGTCGATCTGGCGGAGATGCTCTCCACCCTGGTGGAGGTCTATCGCGCGACTGCGGCGCCGGGCGGCCCGGTCTTCCAGTTCGAGCGCGCGAAGAACCAGACCCTCACCGTGCAGGGAATCGAGCGCAGGCTGGTCCAAGTGTTCCGCAACCTCATCGCCAACGCCATCTCCTTCAGCCCGCCGGGCGGCGTCATCCGGGCGCGCGTGTGGCGGGAGGGCAGGTCGGTGCGCGCGACCGTCTCGGACCAGGGCCCCGGCATCCCCGAGGGCAAGCTCGAGGCCATATTCGACCGCTTCTATTCCGAGCGTCCCGCCGGCGAGAAGTTCGGCACGCATTCGGGCCTGGGCCTGTCGATCTCCAAGCAGGTGGTGCAGGCCCATGGCGGGGCGATCTGGGCCGAGAACCGCATCGACACCGACGGCAAGGTGGTCGGCGCCCGTTTCGTCGTCGAGCTTCCGGCGCGCCAATGAGCGATTCGAGCCAGACCGTCCATGCGACGACCGTGGCGCTGGCCGGCAGGGCGGTGCTGCTGCGCGGCGCGCCGGGCAGCGGCAAGTCGGATCTGGCGCTGCGACTGGTGGAGGAAGGCGCCGCGCTGGTCGCCGACGACCAGACTAGGCTCAGCCGCCGCGGCGGCGAGCTTTGGGCCACGGCGCCCGCGCCATTGAAGGACATGATCGAGGTGCGCGGCGTCGGCATCGTGAGGATAAATGCCTTGGACGAGGCGCCGGTGGCGCTTCTGATCGACCTCGTCGGCGAAGCGGAGATGGAGCGCCTGCCCGAGCCGCAGCGCGAGAGCCTCCTCGGCGTGCTGCTGCCGCGCCTCAAACTGCATGCGGCGGCGGCCTCCGCTCCCGCCAAGGTCCGCCTGGCGTTACGCCTCGCCTCCTTAGAAGGAGAGCCCGGATGGCGCTCGTAAAGGACGCCGCCAATCCCGCCGGGGCGCTCAAGAAGCCGACCGGGCGCGCGCGGCGACATGTCGTGCTCATAACCGGGATGTCGGGCGCGGGCCGCTCCACGGCGCTCAAGGTGCTGGAGGATCTGGGCTACGAAGCCGTCGACAACCTTCCTCTCAAGCTGCTGCCCGCCTTGGTCGGCGAGGCGGGCAACCGCCCCGTCGCCGTGGGAATCGATTCGCGCACCCGCGATTTCGCCGTGCCCTCGGTGATCGAGGAGCTGGACGCGCTCAAGGCCGATTCGCATTACGAAGTGCGCCTCATCTTCCTCGACTGCGAGGACGAGTCGCTGCGCCGGCGCTTCACGGAGACCCGCCGGCGCCACCCAATGGCGCTCGATCGGCCGGTGATGCACGGCATCGCGCTGGAGCGCCGGCTTCTGGCGCCGTTGCGCGACCGCGCGGACCGGGTGATCGACACATCGGGCCTGGCGATCGCCGATCTGAGGCGCATGCTGCAGGCGGAGGCCGCGCCCAATCGAGGCGTTGCGCTCGCGGTTCTGGTTGTCTCCTTCGCCTATCGCAACGGCCTGCCGCGCGACGCCGACCTCGTGTTCGACGTGCGGTTCCTGCGCAATCCGCATTATGTGCCCGAGCTGCAGCCGCGATCGGGCAAGGACCCGGAGGTCCGCGACTACGTGGAGGCCGATCCGGCCTTCACGCCCTGGTTCGAGCGCCTGACTGCCTGGCTGCGTCCGCAGCTCCCGCGCTTCGAGGAAGAAGGCAAGAGCTATCTCACCATCGGCATCGGCTGCACGGGCGGCCGCCACCGGTCGGTCTGCGTGGCCGAGCGGCTCGCCGCCTGGTTCGCCGCCGAAGGCCGCCGCGCCGAGTTGCGCCACCGCGACCTGGAGGGCGCTCCGGCATGAACGAGGCGGTGCCGATTCATAAGAAGGGGACGGATAGAAGCATGATCGGAATGGTCCTGGTGACCCATGGCCGTCTCGCGGCCGAGTTCATCGCGGCGCTGGAGCATGTGGTCGGCAAGCAGGAGAGGATCGCCGCCGTCTGCATCGGGCCCGAGGACGATATGGAGGCCCGCCGCAGCGAGATCATCGACCGCATCGCGGAGGTCGATGGGGGCCAGGGCGTCGTGCTGCTGACCGACATGTTCGGCGGCACGCCCTCGAACCTCGCGATCTCGGTCCTCGATCGCGGCAATATCGAGGTGATCGCGGGCGTCAACCTGCCGATGCTGATCAAGCTCGCCACGGTCCGCGCCAGCGAGACCCTGCCGCGCGCCGTCGCCAGCGCGCAGGAGGCCGGGCGCAAATACATCAACGTCGCTTCGCACCTCCTGGCCGGGGCGCAGCGCAAGCGCAACGCCTGAGGAAGGCGCCGCCCTCTTGAGGGCGGCGATCGGACGATGGCCGGCGAACGGGCGAAGCGCGAGGTGGTGATCTGCAATCAGCGCGGGCTG
>DATIDB010000325.1:0-7404 GCA_035456545.1 Alphaproteobacteria bacterium
ATGAGTCAGGATCGCGGCGGGATCGGCCGCGGGCGCGTAATTCGCGCCGAGCACAAGGATCGTGCGCAGCTCTGGCCAGAGCGCCTTCGGATCGCCGCGCTTCGCCGGCTCGCGTTCGAGCCAGCCCATCGTCCCGGCGCGGCCCTCGGCGAGAAAGGCGGCGAGCTCCGCGGAAGTCTCGGCGCCGTAATCGGGAGCGGCGAAGCGCGCGACGTCGAAGCCGGCGGCCAGCGCCGCGCGCCGAATCTCCTCCTTCAGTCCGGCGGCGCCGCCTGCGCTCATCCCCGGCCGCGATAGGGCGCGACGCCCTGATCGGGCAGCCAAAGCCCTTCGGGCGGCGGGCCGGACTGATAGAAGACGTCGATCGGAATGCCGCCGCGCGGATACCAATAGCCGCCGATCCGCAGCCACACCGGATCGAGCTCGGCGATCAGGCGCCTGGCGATGCCGACCGTGCAGTCCTCGTGGAAGGCGCCGTGATTGCGGAATGAGCCGAGGAACAGCTTCAGCGACTTGCTCTCGACCAGCCTGTCCTTCGGCACGTAGTCGATCACCAGATGCGCGAAGTCCGGCTGGCCGGTGATCGGGCAGAGCGAGGTGAATTCCGGCGCGGCGAAGCGCACCAGATAGACGGTGCCGGGATGTGGATTCGGCACGGTCTCCAGCACCGCGGTGTCCGGGCTCTCCGGCAGCTCCGATTTTCGCCCGAGCTGCGTCAGGCTTTCATAGGTCTTGCTCATGGCCTCTATATGGGGTCGATATCGCCACGCGCCTGCTCTTGCACGAAGCGGCCGGCGAACTCCTTCAGCCGCCCCGCCTCGATGGCCGCCCTCAGAGCCGCCATCAAATCCTGATAATAGCGGAGATTGTGCCAGGTCATCAGGACCTGGCCGAGGATCTCCTCCGCCCGCCAGAGATGGTGCAGATAGGCGCGCGAATGGTTGCGGCAGGCGGGGCAGGCGCAGGCCTCGTCCAGGGGCCGGGGATCGTCGATATGTCGGGCGTTGCGGATGTTGACGGCCCCCCGCCGCGTGAAGGCCTGGCCGGTGCGCCCCGAGCGCGTCGGGAGCACGCAATCGAACATGTCGATGCCGCGCATGACCGCCCCGACGATGTCCGCCGGCTTGCCCACGCCCATGAGATAGCGCGGCCGGTCCGCCGGCAGATGCGGGACCGTCGCCTCGATCATGGCGAACATGACGTCCTGGCCCTCGCCCACCGCGAGGCCGCCGATGGCGTAGCCCTGAAAGCCGATCGCCTTCAGCGCCTCGGCGGATTCGACGCGCAAGTCCGGATAGACGCCGCCCTGCACGATGCCGAAAAGCGCATAGCCGGGGCGCGCGCGGAACGCGTCTCGGCTGCGCTCCGCCCAGCGCATCGAGCGGCGCATGGAGGAGGCCGCCTCCTCTTCCGTCGCGGGGAACGGCGTGCACTCGTCCAACACCATGCTGATATCGGCGTCGAGCGCATGCTGGATCTCGACCGCGCGCTCGGGCGTCAGCACATGCCGGCTGCCGTCGATATGCGAGCGGAAGGCGACGCCCGCCTCGTCGATCCGCCGGAGCTCGGCCAGCGACATCACCTGATAGCCGCCGGAATCGGTGAGGATGGGCCCCGGCCAGTTCATGAACCGATGCAGCCCGCCGAGGCGCTCCACCCGCTCGGCGCCGGGGCGCAGCATCAGGTGATAGGTGTTCGCCAGCAGGATTTCCGCCCCGGTCTCGGCGACGGCTTCGGGCGTCATCGCCTTCACCGTCGCGGCGGTGCCGACGGGCATGAAGGCGGGAGTCTCGACCGCTCCATGCGCGGTCTCGATGCGGCCGCGGCGCGCGGCCCCCGCCTCCGCGATGAGATCGAAGCCGAATTCGAGGGTCACGCCGCGGCCCCGCGGTGCAAGAGGCAGCAATCGCCGTAGGAATAGAACCGATAGCCCGCGCGCTTGGCGTGCTCATAGGCGGCGCGCATGCGATCGAGGCCCGAGAAGGCGGCGACCAGCATGAACAGGGTCGAGCGCGGCAAGTGGAAATTGGTCAGCAAGAGATCGACCGCGCGGAAGCGGAAGCCGGGCAGGATATAGAGCGCGGTCTCGCCCGCGAAGGGGCGAACGGCGCCATCGCCCGCCGCCGCCGTCTCAAGCAGGCGCAGCGAGGTCGTGCCCACCGCGACGACGCGGCCGCCGCGCGCGCGGGCCTGCGCGATCGCACCGGCCGTCGCCGCGCCGATCTCGCCGCTTTCGGCATGCATCGCATGCTCCTCCACCCGTTCGGTCTTGACCGGCAGGAAGGTGCCGGCGCCCACATGCAGCGTCACGGCGGCGCTCTCGACTCCGCGCGAGCGCAGCGCCGCCATCACGCGCGGCGTGAAATGCAGCCCGGCCGTCGGCGCGGCGACCGCGCCCTCGATGCGCGCGAACAAGGTCTGGTAGTCGCCGCGATCGCGCGGATCGGGGCCGCCGGGGCGCTTGATATAGGGCGGCAGCGGCATCGAGCCGTGGCGCTCGAGCGCGCTGATCAGGGCCGCGCCGAAGCAGGGAAACCGCAGCTCGACCTCGCCGCCCTCGCCCTTGGCGGTGACCTCCGCCATGAAATCCGGCGCGAAGTCGATCCGATCGCCGGGTTTCAACCGACGCGCGGGCTTGGCGAAGGCGCGCCAGGCGTCGGGAGCTACCCGCCGGTGCAAGGTCACCTCGACCGCGGCCGCCCCGCGCCGGCCGACGAGGCGCGCCGGGATGACCTTGGTGTCGTTGAAGACGAGAAGGTCGCCCGGCCGCAGCAGCTCCGGCAGGTCGAGGAACCGGCGATCCTCCAGGCGGTCGGGGAGCAGGTGCAACAGGCGGCTCGCATCGCGCGGCGAGGCCGGCCGATGAGCGATCAGCTCCGGCGGCAGGTCGAAATCGAATTCCTCGATGCGCATCTCGGGGGGCCGCGACGCGCCTAGGCCCGCAGCTCAGGCCGGTCGGCGTAATGGGCCAGCGCCTCGGGATTGGCCAGCGCCTCCTTGTTCTTCACCGCCCGGCCGTGGACGACGTCGCGCACCGCAAGCTCGACGATCTTGCCGCTCTTGGTGCGCGGGATGTCGGGAACCTGGAGGATCTTCGCCGGGACATGGCGGGGCGTCGTATTGGCGCGGATGCGATCCTTGATCGTCTTCTCCAGCGCGGCGTCGAGCGCGAGTCCGGCCCGCAGCTTCACGAAGAGGACCACGCGCACATCGCCCTGCCAATCCTGGCCGATGACGATGGATTCCTCGACCTCCTCGAGCTGCTCGACCTGACGGTAGATCTCCGCGGTGCCGATGCGCACGCCGCCGGGATTGAGTACCGCGTCCGAGCGCCCGTAGATCACGAACCCGCCATGCGGCGTCTTCCCGATCCAGTCCCCGTGGCGCCAGACGCCCGGATATCGCTCGAAATAGGCGGCGCGGTACTTGGCGCCGTCGGGATCGTTCCAGAAGCCGACCGGCATCGAGGGGAAGGGCCGCGTGCAGACCAGCTCGCCCTTCTCGCCTTCGAGCGGCCGGCCGCCCTCGTCGAAGACCTCGACCTTCATGCCCAGCCCCGGGGCCTGGATCTCGCCGCGCCAGACGGGGCCGTTGGGGTTGCCCAGCACGAAGCAGGAGATGATGTCGGTGCCGCCCGAGATCGAGGAGAGGCAGACCTCGCGCTTCACCTGGGAATAGACATAGTCGAAGCCTTCGGGAAGCAGCGGCGATCCCGTCGAGGCGATCGTCCGCAGCTTCGTTAAGGAGTGCTTCGCCTTCGGCGCGACGCCGCCCTTGCCGCAGGCGTCGATGAACTTGGCGGATGTGCCGAAGAAGGAGATTCCCTCCTCCTGCGCATAGTCGAACAGCGTCATGCCGGAGGGATGGAAGGGCGAACCGTCGTAGAGCGCCAATGTCGCGCCGGAGGCCAGCGCCGAGACCAGCCAGTTCCACATCATCCAGCCGCAGGTGGTGAAGTAGAAGACGCGGTCTGCGGCCTTGATGTCGGTGTGGAGGCGATGCTCCTTCAAGTGCTGGAGCAGCGTGCCGCCCGCGCCATGCACGATGCATTTCGGCACGCCCGTCGTGCCGGAGGAGTACAGGATGCAGAGCGGATGGTCGAAGGGCAGGCGCGCGAACGAGACCGGCTTGGGGGAGTGCGGCGCGAGAAAGTCCGGCCAAGAAACCGCTTTGCCGATTGCCGCGATGTCGGGCCGCTCGCGAGCATAGGCAATCACCACGGCCCGCTCGATCGAGGGGACCTGCTTCAGGATGTCCGGCAGGCGCGGCAGGCAGTCGATGGTCTTGCCGTTGTAGAAATATCCCTCGACGAAGAAGAGCAGCTTGGGCTCGATCTGGCCGAAGCGGTCGATGACGCCCTGCGCGCCGAAATCGGGCGAGCAGGAGGACCAGATCGCGCCGAGGCTGGAGGTGGCCAGCATGGCGATGACCGCCTCGGGCATGTTGGCGACGAAGGCGGCGACGCGGTCGCCGGGCTTCACCCCGGCCGCGCTCAAGGCCTGCTGCAGGCGCGAGACCTCGGCATGGAGATCGTCCCAGGAGAGGCGCCGCCGCACCTTGTCCTCGCCCCGGAAGAGAATGGCCTCGCCCGCCCCGCGCGTCTGCAGCAGGTTTTCGGCGAAGTTCAGCCGGGCCTCGGGGAAGAAGCGGGCGCCCGGCATCCGCTCGCCATCCGCCAGAACGCGTGCACCCTTGGTTTCGGCCACCACGCCGCAGAAGTCCCAGACGGCGTCCCAGAAGGCCGCGATGTCCTCGACCGACCAGCGCCACAGCGCGTCGAAATCGAGAAAGCGGCGGCCGGTGCGTTGCGCGGCGAAGCTCGTGAACTCGGTGAGCCGGCTTGCCGCGACGCGCTCGGGCGAGGGTCGCCAGAGGGGCTCGCTCATATCCGGCTCATGGGGTTGTTCCTCCCAAGGTCATCTTACTCTTCCTAGCCCAGCCCTCGGCCGCGCGCCAGATGCGGGGCATGGCTTCGCGCACACCAGCCTTGCAGCCCTTCCAGGTGGCGTCCGGCAGCCAAGAGGGCCATACTCCGCGCGCCCGAGACCTCGCCCGCCGATGCCGCGCCGCTCCTTCCCCCTCCTCGCTCCCGGCAACGCCGCGTTCGCCGCCATCCTCTGGATGATCGGCGCGGCCTTCTTCTTCTCGATCCTCAGCGCCACGATCCGCCACCTCACGGCGGAGCTGCATCCGCTCGAGATCGCCTTCTTCCGCAACCTCTTCGGCCTCGCCTTCATGCTGCCCTGGCTGGCGAAGGTCGGGCTCGGCAGCCTCAAGACCGGGCGCTTCGGCCTCTATCTGTGGCGGACGATCCTCGGCCTCTTGTCGATGTTCACCTGGTTCTGGGCGCTGGCGCTGCTGCCCTTCGCCGAGGCGGTGGCCCTGAGCTTCACGACGCCCCTCTTCGCCACCATGGGCGCGGCCCTGATCCTCAAGGAGCGCGTGCGCCTCAGGCGCTGGACGGCGACGCTGGCCGGCTTCGCCGGCGTGCTGGTGATCTTGCGGCCCGGCGCCGCCGAGGCGCTCAACATCGGCGCCATCCTGGTGATCGTCTCCTGCGCGCTCTCCGGCGCGACGACGCTCATGGTCAAGGACCTCCTGCGCACCGAATCGAGCAACGCGGTGGTCACCTACATGGTCCTTCTGATGACGCCGATCTCGTTCGCGCCGGCGCTCTTCGTGTGGACCTGGCCCGAGCCGCTGACCTGGGCCCTGCTGATCGGCATGGGGCTCGTCGCCACCATCGGCCATATCTGCATCACCCATTCCTATAAGCTGGCCGAGGCCTCGGCCGTGCTGCCCTACGACTACACGCGGATGATCTTCGCCGCGGCGATCGGCTATCTCTGGTTCGCCGAGGCGCCCGATCTATGGACCTGGATCGGTGCGGGGATCATCGCCGCCTCGGCGATCTACATCGCCCATCGCGAGGCCCTTTACGGCCAGGCGGCGGCCAGCCAGAGCGCGACGAGCCCCGCGGCGATGCCGCCCGCGCGGCCCGCGGAACCCGCGCAATAGGCGCGGGGGCTCACGCCTCCGCTTCGCTCGCCTCGCCCTCGATCGTGCCGGCTTTCGCCTGGGCCAGCACCCTGCGGGCCCGCGCGCGATGCGCGGGCTTCAAATTGGCCCCGATCGCGTTGACGGCCGCCATGATCACGGCCGCGTCGTCGACGAAGCCGAGCGCGAGGATGATGTCGGGGATCACGTCGGCGGGGAGGATGAAATAGGCCAGAGCGCCCAGAAGAATCGCCTTGGTGCGCACCGGCGTCGCCGGGTCGAGCGCGCAGTAATACGCGGCAAGCAGATCCTCGGCGAATGGCAGCCGCGCGAGATTGCGCTTCAGCTTCGGCCAGAAATCGCGACGCAGCTTCGCCTGCCTGGCCGCGAGCCCGCCTTGGTCCTCGGGAGGCTCTTGGGTCCCGCTCATGGGCCAAGGATATAGGAAGGCGGAGCCCTCGTCGCAATCGGCGGGGCGATGTGTTACCTCTCCGCCCCGGGGCAGAAATGGGGAGCTCAGGTCGTGCATCGATCCGCAAACGCCGCCGTGGCCAAGGGGCGCTGATCCCATGCCGGCGCGATCCCCCTTCACCCATCCGCCTTCGGCCGAGGAGATCGAGAGGATCGCCGAAGAGGCGCTCGCCGCGTTGCCGGCGCCGTTCCTCAAGCAGCTGAAGAACGTCGCCATCCGCGTCGAGGACTTCGCCGACGAGGAGACCTTGAGCGAGATGGGGATCGACAACCCCTACGACCTCACCGGCCTTTATCATGGCGTGCCGCTGATCCATCAAAGCGTCGGCGATGCGCGGGCGATGCCGGAGATGATCTATCTCTATCGCCAGCCGATCCTCGCCGAATGGTGCGAGACGGACGAGGACCTGACGCGCCTGGTGCGCCATGTCCTCATCCACGAGATCGGCCACCATTTCGGCTATTCGGACGAGGATCTCGAGGCGATCGAGGCGGCGGTCGGCGAGCGTTAGGCCGGCGCCGGCGCCAGCCTGACCTCGCGGTTCTCGCGGATGGTGAAGCAGATCAGCCCGGCGAGGATCGCAAGCCCCACCGAGAAGAGCCACACGCCGTCATAGCGCGCGAAGAGGTCGAAAATCCGTCCCGCGAGAAGCGCGCCGGCCGCGCCCCCCAGAGCGTGCCCCGCCGCGAGCAGGCCCATCGCCACGCCCATCACCTTCAGGTCCAGATGGCTCGCCGTGATGCTGGCGGTGACCGGAACGGTCGAATAGTCGAAGAGGCCGAACATCACCGCGAAGGCGGCGAGCATGGCCGGATCGCCGGTGATGTTCATCAAGAGGAGGAAGGCAAGGCCGCGCAGGATGTAGATCGAGCCGAGCAGCAGCGGCCGGTGCATGCGGTCGGAGAGCCATCCGGCCAGGACGACGCCGCCGAAAT